>JAAYRZ010000075.1 GCA_012518515.1 Alcaligenaceae bacterium | reverse complement strand
TTAGAAGCTTGAGAATATCGCAAGCGGATAAGTAATAGACTTCTCTACGATCGCGCCGCTCTCTTTACTGCGGGTTAATGGAATTATAGTTAGTCTTGACAATATGTGCAAACAAAGTTCATCAGATACCGTTAGTTTTTCGGTGCAAATGCTGGAAATCGATTCAAGTAGTGCAGGCCAGCGTCTGGATAACTTTTTGATCCGGCAGTGTAAAGGGGTTCCTAAAAGTCATCTTTATCGAGCCGTGCGTTCCGGTCAGGTGCGCGTTAACCGAGGTCGAGTGAAGGTTGATTATCGCTTACAGCTAGGTGATCTAGTTCGTGTGCCCCCTATGCGTGTGGCTCAGGGCGAGGTTAAGCCGTTAGCGCCTAAAGCTGAATTTCCCATTGTTTTTGAAGATGATGACATCCTTGTGGTTAATAAGCCCTCAGGAGTAGCGGTGCATGGTGGTAGTGGCGTGTCCTATGGTGTGATTGAGCAGTTACGCTCCGCACGACCCCAGCAGCGTTTTCTGGAGCTGGCACATCGATTGGATCGAGAAACTTCCGGCTTGTTGATTCTCGCTAAAAGACGCCCAGCCTTAGTGGCCTTGCACGATATGTTCAGACAGGATCGGGCTCATAAGCACTACAAGGCGCTGGTCACAGGTGATATCAGCCAAAAGGTGCAGCATATTAAAAAGCCTTTATTGAGGTATCTGACCGCTGAAGGCGAGCGTCGAGTGCGTGTGGACCCTCAAGGGCGCTATGCGCATACCATTGTCACTTGTTTGCAACGCTATCAGGCCTATACTTTGGTGGATGCAGAGATTATCACAGGTCGTACTCATCAGATACGTGTGCATTTGAATTCCATTGGCCATGCCATCGTGGGTGATGATAAGTACGGCGATGATGAGTTGCGGAAGAAGTTATCACGTCAAGGTTTTAAACGCATGTTTTTACATGCTTATCGTTTGCGATTTCCTCATCCCGTGAGTGGGGAGTGGATCACGGTCGAGGCGGATTTGCCGCCGGATTGTGAGGAGCTTTTAAGGCGAATCGAAGCCAATAATTTATAAAGACCCTAATTTATTATTAAGAGACATAAAAAATGAAGTATACAACAGTGATTTTTGATTGGGATGGAACCGTAGTTGATTCAACGTATGTGATTGTGGACTCTATTAAAAAGGCAAGTCGTGAACTTGGTTTAGAGGAGCCTAGTGATCAAAAGGCCAGTTGGGTGATTGGCTTGTCGTTGCCTAAAGCTTTATTGGAAATCGTTCCAGGTTTGACTGAGGCGCGTTTAAACGAGTTTATTGAAGCTTATCGTAAGTTTTACTTTACCGCTGACCCTGATTTAAAGATGTTTGATGGCGTGTTGCCTCTGATTAAAGGGCTCCGTGAACGTGGTTTGCATACAGCTGTGGCGACTGGTAAAAGCCGTTTTGGATTAAATCGAGCGCTGGAAAATCACGGCATTGGCAGCTTGTTTGACGTGACCAAAACAGCTGATCAGACTCAGAGTAAGCCTCATCCGCTCATGCTTGAAGAAATTTTTGATGAGTTGATGGTTGAGGCGGGAGAGTGTGTCATGATTGGTGATACCTCACATGATATTCAAATGGCTCAAAATGCTGGCTGCGATAGTATTGCCGTGTCTTATGGTGCTCATACCTTACATGAAATTAGTAAAGCAAAGCCAAGCTATATCGCACACAATGTGACCGAGTTGGGTCATTTGCTATCGATGTATTCAAAAAATAGAGCAGGATAATTCATTATGACTAACAAGACGCAATGGCCTGAGAGTTCAATCCGTAGTTTACTGACACATATTTATATTTTGTGCTTAGCGCCAGGGCTGATTGCTTTCTGGCTAAGTTACTCTGCACGCCACGAGGGGCATATTTTTAGTGCGGAGCTATTGGTTCATTACTTGGCTGCGGCTTGTTTGTTTATGTTAACAGCTACTTTGGCGATTAGCCCTTTATCGAGAATGCTGTCGCAGCCTAATTTGGGTATTATCAGAAGGCCTCTGGGCTTAGCTGCATTTGGTTATGCTTTTGTCCATTGGGTGGCAATATTTTGGTTGTACGAGTTTAATGGTACCGCGATTTGGTTTGCCTTTAGTTTAAATCCAGCGTTGTGGTCGGCTCTCTTGGCTTTGCTCTTGATGGTGCCGATGGCGTTGACTGCGACCCATCAGTCCATGCATGATTTAGGGGTCTGGTGGCGTCGTATTCATTCGGCGATTTATGTGGTGTCATTACTATGGCTTTTTTATATGGTTAAAAGCTTTAGTGTGACTTTAGGCGATCGTATCTTGTTTAGCCTGATTTGCTTGCTGCTAATCGTGCGAATTTATCACGGCTATAGCCTACAAAGCAAAAAGGCGCAGTTGATGGAGCATCTCGAATCGAAGAAAAAGGATCAGGATAAGACGGACGATTAGTAAATAGCTCCTCTCTGTGAACTCTCGAGAGGAGCTATTTAAGTATCTTTAGTCTCTAAGCTAAAAACAAAAATAATGTAGCCTGCTTGTCCAAAGAGGGAGTGGGCATTTTTTTCCATTGCTCAATGGTTGCCGTTTTGATCCATTCCTTGCTGCCGGTGATATCACGCGCTACACAAAGGCGAGTGTTACCATTTAGGTTCTGTAGTAGGCTGCTAAACATCGCTTCATTTCTATAAGGCGTTTCGATAAATAACTGGCTTTGATTGAGGCGGCGAGATTGTTGCTCCCAAGCTTTTAATTGCTTGGCACGGTCTTCGGTTTTGACTGGGGCGTAGCCATTAAAAGCAAATTGCTGGCCATTGAGGCCACTTGCCATCAAGGCCAATAAGATGGAGCTTGGTCCCACCCAAGGCACTACTTTAATGCCCATTTTGTGAGCTTCTGCAACGACATTGGCGCCTGGGTCAGCGACAGCAGGGCAGCCGGCCTCCGAAACAAGTCCTATTTCTCCATCTTCTGGAATGCCTTTTAGCCAAGCGCGAATATCTTCGGTCGCTGTTTTATTACTTAAGCTGTGAATGGTGATTTCTTGTAAAACTTGTGTGGTTTCAATAAGTTTTAAAAAGGCACGTGCTGTTTTGGCGTTTTCAGCAATATAGCAATCGAGTCGTGCGGCAAGTTGTCGGACGTCGTCAGGTAGCCATTGAGTAGTGGGGCTATCGCTAAGGCCCACAGGAATAAGGTGTAGTGTTTTATGGTTCATTTTAAATCCTGAAAGGGCTTAGGCCATGGCGGTTGCTGCCAAGGTCGGGTTAAGACCAAAGTGACGAAGCATTCGTGCGAGCTCAATCAGTGGTAGTCCAATGATAGCTGTCGGGTCATCGCTGCGCATGGATTCCATTAAGGTGATACCTAGTGATTCAGCTTTTGCGCTGCCTGCCGTATCAAAGGGTTGATCATAGTTTAAATAATGGCGGATTTCTTCGTCACTTAGTTCGCGGAAATGGCAAGCTGTTAAGACATCCTGAACAAGAGTTTCAGAGCCGTCAGTTACTGCAAGGGCGCTATGAAATTGTACGACTTGGCCCGATAGCTGCCTGAGCTGCTCAAAAGCAGCGTCGAAGCTGCCCGCCTTGCCGATCGGCTCATGACCGAGTGTGGCTACCTGATCGGCGCCGATGACGATACTACCTGGAAACTTGTCCGCAACGACTTTTGCTTTGGCGACGGCTAGTCTTAAGCTAAGTTCTGCTGGTAATTCTCCAGGTTGAGGGCTTTCATCAACCTCTGATGCTTCAGTGCTAAATGGGATGCCGAAACGCTCCAACATAGCCCGTCGATAAGGTGAAGTTGAAGCAAGAATAAGACAATTCGGAGTGGAACTCATTATTTTAATTGACCTATATGGGTGAAAGGGGTTATTATTCTATGTTTTTACGTGGTAGCGAGTAAAGGCCATGCGCAAAATAGATGTTTATGCTTTTATTGCCCAGCAGCGCCCAACCGCAAAACCGCTGATTGGTGAAGCTGAGGTAGGTCATTTTAGACGTTTTAGCTCAGATTTACCAACCCAAGAACTGGCAACTGAGAGCCCGGACGAGACACAAGAGTTGAACCGGGTATACTGGCAGATTGACGGTGAGCAGCTTTCGAGCGAGATCTATCCTAGAGGACGATACTTACTCCATTTTTATGTTGAAGCTGACCCGGTTGTAGTATGTCAGCGTTGCATGAAGCCTTTTCGTTATCCTTTGACTGCTGAATCTACAGTCGAGGTGATTAGGTCAGAGAGTCAGTTCGAAGAGGTGAGTGATTCGGGCGAGGTTGTACTGGACGATTACGAAAAGGTACTAGCTAACCCCTTTCTAGAAGTGCATGAGTTGATTGAGGATGAGCTTATTTTAGCTTTACCATTTTTGCCAAGTCATGAGGCTTGTGAAGAGGGTCAGACCTTACTTGATGAGCATGCGACACCGGCAGAAGAATCACCCTTCGCTGTTTTAGAAAAACTAAAGAAAGACTAGTATTGCTCGTTCAGTGTCCCAGTGAGTATTCTGGGATATTATTACCGTTTTAATTTAATATATTTTTCTTTGTTCTTTTTTGAGAGCAAGTAATTATTTGTATTTGGAGTCATCATGGCTGTTCAACAAACTAAAAAATCACCATCAAGACGTGGCATGCGCCGTTCTCACGATGGCTTAACTAAACCTGGTGTAGCTGTTGAAGCAACAACCGGTGAGTTACACTTACGCCACCACATCAGCCCAAACGGCTTTTACCGTGGTCGCCAAGTTATCAAGTCTAAGAACGACGAGTAATTAATCTTTCATGCTCAGTTGTTAAGATTAACTGATCCTGAAATCATAGATTAACTCTTATTGTTGTGATCAAAATTGCTATTGATTGTATGGGTGGCGATGATGGCCTTACCGTCACCGTACCCGGTACGGTAGATGTTGCTAATCGCTATCCTGATACGCACTTTTTATTAGTAGGTTTGGTCGATCAGATCGAGGCCGCTTTAGATAGGGCAAAGCCCAATAATCGGTCTCAATTTGAGATTATTTCTGCAACTGAGGTTGTCACAATGGACGATCCAGTTGAAGTGGCCTTACGCCGCAAAAAAGATTCTTCCATGCGTGTCGCTATCAGCTGTGTCAAAGATGGCCGAGCTGACGCGTGCGTCTCTTCGGGCAATACAGGTGCTCTTATGGCCCTGTCTCGCTTTATCCTCAAAATGCTTCCCGGTATTGACCGTCCCGCTATTGCTACTGCTTTACCTAACGTAAAGGGTGGTGGTACGACTGTGCTTGATCTTGGCGCTAACGTAGATTGTAGTGCTGAGCATCTGCTGGAGTTCGGCATTATGGGTTCAGCGTTAGTTCAGGCGATTGATCATATTGAGTCACCTACCGTAGGGATTTTAAATATCGGCCAAGAAGACATTAAGGGTAATGATCAAGTTAAGCAGGCAGCCCAATTACTTAAGACTAGTCATCTGAACTTTTATGGCAACGTCGAAGGTGATGACATATTTAAAGGCACTACTGACGTGATTGTTTGCGATGGTTTTGTCGGTAATGCTGTGCTTAAAGCGATTGAAGGGACTGCTAAGATGATCTTCAGTCAAATCAAGGGTGAGTTCAAGCGTAGCCTGTTCAGCAAGTTAGCCGCACTGTTATCCATTCCTGTCTTTGGTAGGTTACGTAAGCGTCTTGATAATCGTCGCTATAATGGCGCAGCTTTGCTGGGTTTGCGTGGAGTTGTCTTCAAAAGTCATGGTTCCGCAGATGTTCTCGCCTTTGCTTGTGCAGTCGAACGGGCAAGAGGTGCAGTCGAAAGTAATCTTCTAAGTAAAATTATCCATAGCGTAGAAAAGAGTAATGCTTTAAAATCAAAGGTTGAGGTCGAGTCTGAGCAGCAGAAATCGTCACAGCCTATAGAAGCAGGCTCCGATTCTTCCGCGTCTCGTCCTTAGTTCGTTCTGAGTTGTTCCATCCTATAGGAGTCCGTAGTGCATCAATACGCCAAAATTATCGGTCACGGAAGTGCTTTACCCAAGTCCGCGATATCTAATCAGGAGCTTGCTGAGAAGTTAGCCAAACAGGGTGTAGAAACCTCGGATGAATGGATCCAGTCGCGTACGGGGATTCGTCAGCGTCATATCGCTGAGGATGAGGTTCAGACTAGTGACCTAGCGGTACAAGCCGCTAAAAGTGCACTTCAGTCGGCTGGCCTAGAAGCTAATGACGTTGATCTAATTATTGTCGCCACTACGACACCGGATATGATTTTCCCAAGCACGGCTTGTATTGTGCAATCTAAGCTAGGCATGACTAATCACGCCATCGCTTTTGATGTGCAGGCGGTATGTAGCGGCTTTGTTTATGCCTTGACTGTAGCTGATAGTTTGATTCGTGGTGGCAATGCCAAGCGAGCCCTGGTGATTGGGGCCGAGACATTTACTCGCATTCTTGATTGGCAGGATCGCGGTACCTGTGTATTGTTTGGTGATGGTGCGGGTGCTGTTGTTTTAGAGGCCTCTGCTGAGCCAGGTATTTTGGCTACTCAGCTTAATGCCGATGGTCAGTTTGAGAAAATCCTACATGTGCCTGCGCGTGTGTCGCATGGTGAAGTACAGGGTGATCCCTTTATGCGTATGGATGGTCAGGCGGTTTTTAAGAAAGCGGTAAGTTTATTAGAGCGTTCAGCACTTGATGTCTGCGAAAAAGCCGGTATTAGCCATGAGGATATCGACTGGTTTGTTCCGCACCAGGCAAATTTGCGAATTATTAATGCCCTTGGTCGTAAGCTGAGCTTGCCTTCAGAGCGAGTTGTAGTGACCGTCGATAAGCATGCAAATACTTCTGCTGCTAGTGTGCCTTTGGCTTTTGATGAGGCATGTCGTGATGGTCGCATCAAAAAAGGCCAATTAGTGCTTCTACAGGGTGTTGGTGGTGGCTTTACCTGGGGCTCGGTGCTCCTTAGAGCTTAGGCTTTAGTTTTTTAGATTATTGTGATTGATTAGGGGTAGGGTGGTTATATATGACTAAGTTGGCATTTGTGTTTCCGGGTCAAGGTTCTCAGAGTGTGGGGATGCTTGATAGCTGGGCTGATAACGACGCCGTTAAGGCGGTGATGGCTGAGGCTAGTCAGGCTCTTGGACAGGATTTGACTGCTTTAGTAGCAGAGGGGCCAGCAGAAGACCTAAATTTAACTACTAATACTCAGCCAGTTATGCTGGCGTCAAGTTACGCTATGTATCAGGCTTATTTAGCCGCTGGTGGTAAGGCGCCTGAATTAGCAGCAGGCCACAGCTTAGGTGAGTACACTGCTTTGACAGCCGCTGGTAGCATGACACTTAGTGATGCAGTACGTTTAGTCCGTGTGCGTGCAGATGCGATGCAGTCAGCGGTACCTGTAGGGCAAGGTGGTATGGCTGCCATTTTAGGTCTTGATGATGAGGCTGTCCTTAAGGTCTGCCAAGAAGCCAGCACTGACGATAGTTTTGTAGAAGCGGTTAACTTTAACGCACCTGCACAAGTGGTGGTTGCAGGTCACAAGGAAGCGATTGAACGCATCTGTGTGTTGGCCAAGGATGCTGGCGCCAGACGTGCTTTGCCTTTACCAGTTTCCGCACCATTCCATTCTCGTTTGCTTGAGCCAGCAGCACAGGTTTTATCAGGAGCGTTGGCTGAGATTGAGTTACAGCGTCCAGCGATGCCTGTGATTAATAACGTTGATGTTAATACAGCGGATGCACCTGAAGAAATCGTTGATGCCTTGGTTCGTCAGGCATGGCACCCTGTCCGCTGGGTTGAAACTATCCGCAAGATGAAGGAAGCAGGTGTTACCCATGTGGTCGAGTGTGGTCCGGGTAAGGTGCTTAATGGTTTGATTAAGCGTATCGAACCCGATTTGGTGGTCTTAAATATCACCGATCCCGCATCTTTAGAGGCAACTTTAACAGCGTTGCGAGATCAGGCTAATCACGCCTAGTTTTATATCATTAATCGCTTTCTTAAGCGCTTTTCAGGATAAAAGTTTATGTCAGAAAAAGTTTTAAAGGATAAAATTGCCCTGGTGACCGGTGCTTCAAGAGGTATCGGTAAGGCAGTGGCTCAGGCGTTAGCCGAGCAAGGTGCGATTGTCGTAGGTACAGCGACAACCGAGCAAGGTGCTCAGGGTATTACTAATGAACTTGAGGCTTTTGGTGGTCGTGGTGTGGTTTTAAACGTCACCGATGACGCCGCATGTGATGAGTTATTGGCAGAGTTAGCCAAAGAGGGTGGCCCTCATATTTTGGTCAATAATGCAGGTATCACCCGTGACGGCCTAGCGATGCGCATGAAAGACGAAGAGTGGTTAGATGTGATTCAGACTAACCTGAATGCAGTGTTCCGTTTATGTCGTGGCGTGATGCGTCCGATGATGAAGGCACGTGAAGGCCGTATCATTAATCTTACTTCAGTGATTGCCTCTGTAGGTAATCCGGGTCAGGCCAATTACGCTGCCGCTAAGGCTGCAGTAGCTGGTATGAGCCGTAGTCTGGCCAGTGAGTTAGGTAGTCGTAATATCACTGTTAACTGTGTGGCGCCAGGCTTTATTGATACCGATATGACTCGTTCTTTGAGCGAGGATGCCACTGATGCGTTATTATCACGCATTCCTTTATCGCGTTTTGGTCAGCCAGAGGATATTGCTAATGCCATCGTGTTTTTAGCAAGCCCACAGGCTTCTTATATTACAGGCACGACCTTGCACGTCAATGGCGGCATGTTTATGCAGTAAACGACTGCATTTAATATCAGTTTTCTAGCTGATTCAGGATCTCGTTGGTTTTAATCAGTAAATCGGTGGATCGAGCTTTTAAAAGCGTACTGAATCAGTAGTAAAAATAGTCGTTCTATAGAGAAAATTATTTCTCTAAGCGACTTATTTAATGAACATTGCAGTGTTTTTGTCTAAAATGCAGTTGTTAAACACTGCACATTGCAATTTTGGGTGTTTTGAACCACTTGTATTCGGCGTAAATTTTGCCTAGACTTGAGGGATTCAAAACAATTAATCACAGTATGGGTCAATTTTTTTGACCATTAGTTTTTAACTAGTAAGGGCTTAGCCTTTTTGGAGAAATACATGGATAGCATCGAACAACGAGTCAAGGGCATTGTTGCTGAACAATTAGCGATTAAGGATGAGGCAGAAGTAAAAAATGAATCTTCTTTCTTAGATGACTTAGGCGCTGACTCACTTGACATGGTTGAGTTGGTTATGTGCTTAGAAGACGAGTTCGAGACCGAAATTCCTGACGAAGAAGCAGAGAAAATCACGACTGTTCAACAAGCAATTGATTTTATCGTTGCTAACAAGAAGTAAGTGCTTCGGTGATTTTCGTATAACCGCCTAAACCGTCTTTTGATGGCCAGCCTAGCTGGCGTCAGTAGCAGGATTAGGCGGTTTTTGTTTGAAATTTTGAATAACAAAAACTTAACAGCTCATTTAAGGAGTGTTTAGTGAGAAGACGAGTCGTCATAACAGGCTTGGGCATTGTGTCACCTGTTGGAAATACCATTGAATCCGCATGGGATAATCTGGTCAATGGCCGTTCAGGTATTGGCCCTATTACCCGTTTTGATGCGAGTGATTTCAACTCTCAAATTGCTGGTGAAGTCAAGGACTTTGATGTCAGCAAGTACCTCAACGCACGAGAAGCCAAACAAATGGATACTTTTATTCATTATGGCTTAGCGGCAAGTATGGATGCTTGGCGTGATTCAGGTCTAGAGATTGACCAAATTAATCCAGAGCGTGCCGGTGTGATTGTTAGCTCCGGTATTGGTGGTTTACCGCGCATTGAGGAAACTCAGACAGCTTACCTCGAAAAGGGACCGCGCCGCATTAATCCATTCTTTGTGCCTGCATCTTTAATTAATTTGATTTCAGGTCATTTATCTATCATGTTAGGCCTTAAGGGCCCTAGCTATGCTGTTGTATCAGCATGTACTACTGGTTTGCACTCAATTGGCGACGCTGGTCGTTTAATCGAATACGGCGATGCCGATATTATGATTGCTGGTGGTGCCGAATCAACGGTATCCCCATTGGGTATCGGTGGCTTTGCTGCGATGCGTGCTTTATCAACCCGCAATGACGATCCGACTACAGCGTCACGTCCTTGGGATGTTGACCGTGATGGTTTCGTTCTAGGTGAGGGTGCCGGTGTGATGGTACTCGAAGAGTACGAGCATGCTAAAAAACGTGGTGCTAAGATTTACGGTGAGTTAGTCGGTTACGGCATGAGTTCCGATGCACATCATATCACTGCGCCTAACGAAGACGGTCCACGTCGAGGCATTGTTAACGCACTTAATAATGCCGGTATTAATCCGGATCAAGTTAATTACGTTAACGCCCACGGGACATCAACTCCCTTAGGTGATATTAATGAGACTAAGGCACTTAAATTAGCCTTAGGTGAGCATGCTAAAAAGTTAGTTGTTAACTCTACCAAGTCCATGACGGGTCACCTATTAGGTGCAGCTGGTGGAATTGAGGGTGTTTTTGCAACTTTAGCGGTGTATAACCAGAAGTCGCCTCCAACTATTAATATCTTCAACCAGGACCCTGAGTGTGATTTGGATTACTGTGCTAATGAAGCACGTGATTTAGCGATTGAATACGCTTTATCTAACTCCTTTGGTTTTGGTGGAACTAACGGCTCGATGGTCGTTAAGAAGGTATAGTTAAGTTGCATGACCTCTCCCGTATTAAACCGAGTGTGGCGTCAAACCATCTGGATTGAGTCCGGTTCTTATGAGATTTTTTATAAGACCGGCGTAATCTGGATTGCTTTGTTACTCTCGCTCGGTTTTACGACTGCCTGCATATTGGCAGCTTTGTTATTTGTATTTTTAAAAGCTCAAAAAGCAACTAACAGACAGGGATTGTTTCTTAGTCCTGAGGGGGATTGTCGTTACTATCCTTCTCAAACAACGCCTGCTATTACGTGTAAGGTACAGTCAGTGCGTACCGCCTTGTTCTGGTGTCACTTAGTATTGCGGGCTGAAGATGGTCAACGCCATCAATTAGTCGTTTGGTTACATAGTCTAACGCCTCAAGAAAAGCGTCGCTTTAGCGTCTTATGTCATAATTGGTCTCAGGAGATGTCGACATGAGTACAGAGCGAGAAATTGATGCAGTCCTTGTGAGAAAAGCACAAGCAGGGGATAAGCGAGCTTTTGAAGTGCTGGTCAGCAAGTACCAACGTCGTATTTTGCGTTTATTAGGCCGTATTCTACATAATCAAAGCGATGTCGAAGATATAGCCCAAGAGACATTTTTAAAAGCCTACCGAGCCTTACCTAAGTTTCGCAATGAAAGTGCTTTTTATACTTGGCTTTATCGTATTGCCGTCAACACGGCTAGAAATCATATCTCTTCCAAACACAACCAAGTCTTTGTTTCTGATCAAATAGATACTCAGGATGGTGAAACTTTTTCACTACTTGATAATCTAACAGATGGAGAAACCCCAGAAACTCATATGCATAATCGCGAGATTATTGAGTCATTACAGAT
>JAAYRZ010000074.1 GCA_012518515.1 Alcaligenaceae bacterium | reverse complement strand
TTGGTCGGAACGGAAGGATTTGAACCTTCGACCCCTTGCACCCCATGCAAGTGCGCTACCAGGCTGCGCTACGCCCCGAACTTTTTTATTTCCTCGCTTGAGGAAAGATTATGATTCTAGGATGTTTTAAACTAAAAATCAAGTTAATCTAGACAAAGATGAATAAGAGTATTAAATTCAAGCTTAATCTCTCCATAATTTAATACATAACACCTACAAACAATCAACAACAACCCATGTTCAATATTAATAAAATCACTTGCATCGAAGACCTCCGTAAAGTAGCCAAATTCAAGCTACCCAAGATGTTCTATGACTACATCGATACAGGCTCCTTTACCGAAACCACCTATCGCTCTAATGCGGAAGACTTTCAGAAATTGAAATTCATCCAAAAAGTGGCACGCGATCTCAGTAATCGCAGTATCCGATCGACTTTATTAGGTACTGAGTATGCCATGCCTTTAGCCATTGCACCTACGGGCTTAACCGGTATGCAGCGTGCGGATGGCGAGATCTTGGCAGCTAAAGCGGCAGAAAGCTTTGGTGTCCCCTTTACACTATCGACTATGAGCGTTTGCTCTATCGAAGACGTCGCTGAACACACTTCTGCACCCTTTTGGTTTCAGCTTTATATGATGAAAGATCGCGATTTCATGCGCCGTCTGATTGGGCGTGCTAAAGATGCAGGCTGCTCCGCCCTTGTCTTGACACTTGATTTACAGGTTATGGGACAACGTCACAAAGACATCAAAAACGGTTTAAGCACTCCCCCCAAACCAACATTACTTAATCTGCTGGATTTTGCACGACGTCCTGAGTGGTGTTGGCATATGTCAAAAACTAAGCGCCGTAGCTTTGGGAATATTGTTGGTCATGTCACAGGTGTAGCTGATATGAGCTCCTTAGCATCTTGGACCGCTGATCAATTCGACCCACAATTAAACTGGAGCGACATTGAATGGATTAAGGAAGTCTGGGATGGCCCACTTATACTCAAAGGCATTATGTGTGCAGAAGATGCCATTGAAGCCTATAAGCATGGCGCCGATGCGATTGTCATCTCAAACCACGGTGGTCGTCAATTGGATGGTGCCCCCTCTTCTATTTCCGCTTTAGAGCCTATTGTTGAAGCTCTTGCACAGCATGGCAGCCCAGTGGAGGTATATATGGACGGTGGCATCACCCAAGGTCAGGATATTTTGCGAGCAAAAGCTTTAGGTGCTGATGGCGTGATGATCGGTAGAGCTTTTTTATACGGGCTTGCAGCTTTTGGCCAAGAAGGCGTAGAAAAATCACTCAAACTACTCGCTAATGAGCTTGATGTGACCATGGCTTTTTGTGGCCACACCAACCTAAATAATGTGACTAAAGATATTTTACTGAATCCCGACATTCTCAAAATCTAGTTCCTAACTCCCTCCTTTAAACCCTATTTAAGCAAATAACTCGTTTAAACAGGGTTTATCCCTAAAGCCTTCACAGCGTCTGCACTGGCAAAATAAATGCTGCATTATAAAGAGAAGAATTACCTTTGAAGCATAAAGTGTAATTACTATGATTACCACAGGAGACGGTATGAGAATCAAGCATAAATTACTCAAGGCAGGGTTAATCGGTAGCTTATTACTAGCTGCAACTGCACAAGCGCAGGTCAGCGTCATGCTACCTGCTAACCCGGGTGGAGGCTGGGATGGTACCGGCCGTCAATCCATGGCGGCCATGAATAAAGCCGGAATTTATACTGGTACAGTTAACTATAGCAATCGGGGAGGAGCTGGAGGCACCATTGGTCTAGCCGAGTTTAAAAACAAAGCCGATGGTAAGCCCGATGAATTAGCCATTTTCGGGGCGATTACGGTGGGTTCAATCACTATGAATAACTCTCCCATCAAGCTCGAGGACTTCAAACCGCTAGCACGTTTAACTGCTGAGTTTTTGGTACTGGCAGTACGTCCAGACTCACCCTACCAAAACTTGTCTGACTTTGCAGCAGCACTCAAAGAAAATCCTGGCGCTGTACCGGTTGGCGGTGGTTCAGCGGGTGGCGTTGACCATGTGGCTTTAGCACTCTTAGCTAAAGAAAGTGGTGCAGATAGTGGCAAAATTAACTATATCCCTCAAGCAGGCGGTACAGAAACCATTACCGCCATTGTTAATGGCACCTTAGCTGCCGGTATCTCAGGAATTTCAGAATTCCAACAATTTGCCGATATGGGTCGTGTCAAGATTCTTGGCATTACCTCGGCTGAGCGTATGGAAGGTCTTGATATACCTACCTTCAAGGAGCAAGGTTTCGATATTGAACTAGCTAACTGGCGTGGCGTGCTAGGCTCACCCAATATGCCCGAAGATAACTATCGTGAATGGATTAGCCGTTTTGAACAGCTAAACGACAGCGATGAATGGAAAGAAACCATGGAGACCCAAGGTTGGGAGCCATTTTTTCTTACCGGTGAGGAGTTCGGTGAGTTTATTCAAGCTGAGACCGAACGCATTAACGAAGTGTTAAAAGACACCGGTTTAATCAACTAAAAAGAACTAATCCTAAGCCGGTAGCTTTTTAGCCTCCGGCTTTTTTAATTTAATCAGAGGCTATTTACGATGGAAGAAAACAAGTCCAAACCATGGTGGCTTGGTATTGCCGTTGTTTTACTGGGAGCAATTTGTCTCTATAGCGGCAGCAATCTGCCTAGCACAGCTCAATACGCAGCAATAGGCCCTGGACTTTTTGTCAATTTGGCTGGGCTAGGCCTAGTCATTCTCGGCATTTTACTGACCATACAAATTGCCCGTGGTGAGAGGTTTGAATCTCAAGACACTGAAAATGCCAGTGGCTCAACTCCCATGGATAAACGAGCATTTATCACTGCACTCATAGGCTGTCTTATCCCGGCGCTTACCATTAAAACTCTTGGCTTGCCTTTAACCGCAATGCTGACTTTTACTCTAATCGCCCGAGCCTTTGGTTCAAGCAAAGTATTGATAGATCTGATCTGCGGATTTTTACTGGGTGCCTTAAGTTGGCTACTCTTTAGCTATCTAGGCCTACAACTGGGTGAGTTTTTCCCCCTCATAGGAGTTTAAATGGACACTTTAAATCTTCTACTACAAGGGTTTACAGTCGCCTTCCAACCCATGAATTTAGTCTGGGCCTTTATCGGTTCAATGCTAGGCACAGCCATTGGGATTTTACCGGGTATTGGTCCTGCACTAACCATTGCTTTATTGTTACCTGTGACAATCTCGGTAGGGCCCGTCTCTGCATTTATTATGTTTGCAGGCGTATTTTATGGAGCGATGTATGGCGGTTCGACTACGAGTATTCTGATTAATACGCCTGGTGAAGCCGGCTCCATGATGACTGCACTTGAAGGCAACAAAATGGCACGTCATGGCCGTGGTGCTGCTGCATTAGCAACGGCAGCAATTGGCTCCTTTGTGGCCGGTACCTTTGCTACCATCATGCTGACTTTCGCTGCTCCCACCGTAGCTGAACTTGCCTTCTACATGAAACCTGCGGATTACTTTGCTTTAACTATCCTAGCATTCACCTCCGTTGCAGTGGTAATGGGAACCTCTCGTGTGCGAGGTTTTATTTCTCTATTCATCGGCTTAGCTTTTGGGGTCATTGGTATCGATAAAATGACCGGACAGCCACGTATGACTTTCGGTGCTGCTGACTTACTCGATGGCATGGAATTAACAGTCGTACTCGTATCTCTTTTTGCTGTAGGTGAGGTCCTTTATGTAGCCAGTCGCTATCACAAAGAAAAAGACGAAATTACCCGTATCAAAAAAGGCAAACGCTGGATGAGTAAAGACGACTGGAAACGCTCATGGAAACCATGGCTTCGAGGCACCTTTATCGGTTTCCCGATGGGAGCAATTCCTGCCGGTGGTTCCGAAATCCCAACCATGCTTTCTTATACCCTTGAGAAAAAACTGACTAAGGGTAAGAATAAAGAAGAATTTGGCACTGTGGGTGCGATTGAAGGCGTCGCCGGGCCAGAGGCTGCTAATAACGCATCCGCAGCCGGCGTATTGGTACCCTTGCTAACGCTTGGTCTACCCACCTCTGCCACAGCGGCTATTTTATTAGCTGCTTTCCAGAACTATGGCCTCCAGCCAGGACCTTTTTTATTCACTTCAAATCCTGAATTAATTTGGGGCTTAATTGCTTCACTTTATATTGGTAACACCATGCTATTGGTACTAAACTTGCCACTAGTCGGTATGTGGGTGAAGTTACTATTAATTCCTAAACCACAGCTTTATGCCGGTATTTTAATTTTTGCCATGATTGGTATTTGGGGCGTTTCGGGTTCTGTGTTTGATCTCTACTGCATGGTCGCTATTGGTGTCATGGGTTATGTGATGCGAGTTTATGACTTTCCCATCGCCCCACTCCTGATTGGTTTGATTTTAGGCCCTATGACTGAAAACCAACTACGCGTAGCACTTGCTGCCGCTCAAGGAAATCCAATGGTTTTAGTTGAGACACCACTCTCAATAGCGCTATTGAGTATTGCCGCCTTATTTATGTTTGTTCCAATTTTCATTAAGCGTCTGAAAAAAATAGCTTAATTTTTCAACTTCAAACTATAGGGGTAACTTTTATTAAGGTTACCCCTTTGAGACTCAATTAATACATAGTTTACAATTTATCAAAAATAACCGCCTAAAGTCTACATCCGTCATCTATATATAGTATTCCTATAGTATGATCATCAAGGTGAGGAAAAGAGTTTCTAATTTTTCCACTAATTTTATTTTTAATCTTGACGAGGTATGAATTGATGAGAATAGGGATTCCTAAGGAGCAATTCGCCGGTGAGACTCGCGTAGCGGCCACACCGACGACTGTGACACAACTCATTAAGCTCGGCTTTGAAGTCGCTGTAGAGTCTGACGCAGGACTTCTAGCGAAGTTTGAAGACTCCGCTTATGCTGAAGCTGGTGCTAAGGTTGTTAATCGCGAAGACGTGTTTAGTAGTAACATCATTTACAAGATCAACGCGCCTACAGACGCTGAGATCGATTTGATGCAAGAAGGCACTATTTTGGTGTCTTTTATTCAACCAGCACAAAATCCTGAACTAATTGAAAAGCTTAGCGCCAAAAAAATCACCGCAATGGCCGTTGATATGGTGCCACGCATTTCGCGTGCCCAGTCCATGGACGTTTTATCATCGATGGCTAACATCAGTGGTTATCGTGCTGTGATTGAAGCAGCACATCATTTTGGTCGTTTTTTCACTGGTCAAATTACCGCTGCCGGTAAAGTGCCACCAGCCCAAGTACTAGTTATCGGTGCTGGTGTTGCAGGACTTGCAGCAATAGGCGCAGCCGGTTCACTAGGTGCTGTGGTCAAGGCCTTTGACACTCGCTTAGAAGTTGCCGAGCAAATTGAATCCATGGGTGGCGAGTTTTTAAAGCTAGACTTCCCTGAAGAAGCTGGTGGTAGTAGTGATGGCTATGCCAAGGTGATGAGTGATGAATTCATCAAGGCTGAAATGGAGCTTTTTGCTGAGCAAGCCAAAGTGGTTGATATCATCATCACAACAGCCGCTATCCCTGGCAAGCCCTCACCCAAGTTAATCACTAAAGCCATGGTTGACTCAATGAAACCGGGCTCTGTTATTGTTGACTTGGCCGCTTTAGGTGGTGGTAACTGTGAATACACGGTACCAGGTGAAGTGATTGTTACTGAAAACAACGTCACTGTTATTGGTTATACTGATTTGCCTAATCGTTTGGCAGCACAATCTTCACAGTTGTTCTCTACCAACTTAGTTAATCTATCGAAACTAATTACACCAGAAAAAGACGGTACTGCAGTTCTTGATTTCGAGGATGTCATTGTCCGTAATATGACCGTTACTCATGATGGCGAAGGCATGTTCCCGCCACCACCCATTCAGGTATCCGCAGCGCCACAGCAAGCAGCACCTGTTGCCGCACCCGTTAAGGTTGAAAAAGAACCTAAGCCACTCTGGCAGCGTTTAGCTTTGCCTGTTATCGGTGTATGTGTTTACTTATGGGCAAGCAACTATGCTCCCCAAGAGTTCTTGAACCACCTGACCGTATTTATGCTGAGCTGCGTTGTAGGTTACTACGTAGTTTGGAATGTTACTCATGCGCTGCACACCCCTCTGATGTCCGTAACCAATGCAATTTCGGGTATCATCATTGTCGGCGCGATCGTACAGATGTCCAGTATTAATGGCTTTGCCACTGTCTTGGCATTTATCTCTGTTTTCCTCGTTAGCATCAATATATTCGGGGGCTTCTATGTCACCCGTCGTATGCTCAATATGTTTCGCAAAGGATAAGGATTAACTATGTCAGCAGGATTAGTAACAGCTGCCTATATTATTGCAGCATTATTTTTCATCTTGAGCTTGGCCGGCCTGTCCAACCAAGAAACCGCGCGCCGAGGAAATGTTTTCGGTATCGCCGGTATGGCAATTGCTTTAATTGCCACTATTTTTAGCGAACAAACGCAAGGCATTGCTTGGATTCTCGTTGCCATGCTTATTGGTGCGGTAATTGGTATTCACCGAGCCAAAAAAGTTGAAATGACTGAGATGCCCGAATTAATTGCTATTCTTCACAGTTTCGTGGGTTTAGCTGCGGTATTTGTCGGCTTCAATAGCTTCATGGATCGGGCTTCTGTATCGCCTGAGATGCATTATATACACTTGGTTGAAGTGTATTTAGGCGTATTTATCGGTGCCGTGACCTTTACAGGTTCCATCGTTGCCTTTGGTAAGTTAAACGGTAAGCTAAGCAGCAAGCCTTTATCATTGCCACATAAACATAAGATGAACTTGGCCGCTATCATCGTTTCATTACTCTTATTAGTCATGTTCGTCAGAGTCGATGGTTCTACTTTCGCCTTAATTATTATGACCCTTATCGCACTAGCTTTTGGTTGGCACTTAGTAGCCTCCATTGGTGGCGCCGATATGCCGGTGGTTATTTCCATGCTTAACTCATATTCCGGCTGGGCTGCAGCTGCTGCCGGCTTTATGTTGGGCAATGACCTTCTCATTGTGACCGGTGCTTTAGTAGGTTCATCTGGTGCCATTCTTTCTTACATTATGTGTAAAGGTATGAATCGTTCCTTTATTTCAGTTATTGCTGGTGGTTTTGGTACCGATGGTAGTAGTAGCGCTGAAAGTGAAGAAGATGGTGAGCATCGTGAGCTGAGTGCCGTTGAAGTAGCTGAGTTACTCAAGGGCTCTAAATCAGTCATTATTACCCCAGGGTATGGTATGGCTGTAGCTCAGGCTCAGTACCCTGTCGCCCAGATCACCGAAACTCTACGTGCTCAGGGTGTTAATGTCCGCTTTGGTATCCACCCAGTCGCTGGTCGTTTACCAGGTCATATGAACGTACTCTTAGCTGAAGCTAAAGTCCCATATGATATTGTTCTTGAAATGGACGAAATTAACGACGACTTTGCTGAGACTGATGTAGTTCTAGTTATTGGTGCTAACGACACGGTTAACCCATCTGCACAGACTGACCCTAATAGCCCGATTGCAGGTATGCCCATCTTGCGGGTTTGGGAAGCTGAAAATGTGGTTATTTTGAAGCGTTCAATGAGTACAGGTTATGCCGGAGTGCAAAACCCCTTATTCTTTAAAGAAAATAGCTTCATGTGCTTTGGTGATGCCAAAGATAGTATGCAGTCAGTACTAGAGGCCTTAAAGTAATCAGCTTAAGCAACTGATCACAAAACAAAGGGCGTTTGATTAACTATCAAACGCCCTTTTGCTTTTGTAGTAAAAAGTTAAATGATTAACCCTTTAATAAGCCATCTAATCCTTCAATGATTTCGCTTAACTCTGTACGAATGGTATTTAAATCATTAGCGGGAATACGCACTGCTGCATCAGTGTCTTCCAACTGACGAGGATTACCCAAGCGATTACGTGCACCCGCTATGGTAAAACCTTGCTCATACAGTAACTCACGAATACGGCGTATTAAAAGCACTTCATGGTGCTGATAATAACGGCGATTACCTCGACGCTTTACTGGATTAAGTTGGGTAAACTCCTGCTCCCAATAACGTAAAACATGAGGCTTGACTTGGCATAACTCAGCCACCTCACCAATCGTAAAATAACGTTTAGCAGGAATCGGCGGTAACTCCACCTTTTCAACATCTAAAATATCTTTTTGTTCCATCGCATAAGAAGAACGGCACCCAGAGATACCGACTTTTTCAAGTGTTTTAACTTATCAAAGTGTAGCACAAAACAGCACAATTTCGTCTACGGAAATACGAGCATAATATTTGCTACTTAAAATAATTAAGGCGGGGTAATTGCATGTATAAAATTCCAAGCAATTACTCCGCCTCTGAGAGAGTTTGATGCTATTTAGCTATCGTCCGCCGGATCCTCTACTGCTAACTTTAACTTCTGACTCGCATGGAACGTCACAACACGACGTGCAGAAATAGGGATTAAATCACCAGTTTTAGGATTACGTCCAGGACGCGCTGCCTTATCTCGCAGCTGAAAATTACCAAATCCGGAAATTCTAACGGCCTCACCATCAACAAGAATATCACTTATTTGGTTAAAAAAAGCGTCGACTATATCTTTAGCTTCACGTTTATTTACTCCAACACGGTCGTAGAGTAACTCAGTTAAATCAGCCTTGGTTAAAGAAGATTTTACAGTGCTTGTCATTTACTATCTCCAGCAATTATCTTAGTCTGACACCAAGTTTTTCAACTAAGGTATTAAGAATCTTGCTCATCAACTGCTCAACCTGAGCATCCTCAAGCGTTGCTTTAGCATCTTGCAACACAAAACGTAAAGCTAGGCTACGCTCTTTTTGATCAGATTGCTGATCCTTCCAGACATCAAATAAAGTAATATCTTTGAGTATACCCTCTTCAGACACACCGTCCAGAGTATCCACAATTTGTTGATAGCTAATATCGCTTGCTGCCCATATCGCAAGGTCACGAATGACCACTGGCTGCTTAGAAATTTCCTTATAGACAACTAAATCATGATCGATAAGTGGTGTGATATCAATCTCAAAAACAACCGGCGCAGTAGTCAAGTCGAGGCCTGCCAACCATTGTGGGTGAAGCTCACCAATCACACCCAGTTTTTGGTCTTGATAATAAATAGTGGCGCTACGCCCCGGATGTAATGCCGGATGCTCTTCGGCGACAAAACGCAAATCCTGCGCTTGGGAGCCTAGCAAGTTTTCCAGATCATTTTTAAGATCGAAAAAGTCCACTTGGCGTGATTTCTCACCCCATTGCTCAGGATAAGCTAAACCCCAGCTAGCCGCAGCAAAATGCATTGGCTGATGAATGCCTTTCACTGTTTTTTCGCTCGCCTTAACATCAGGGTCATCAAAAAACACACGCCCTAATTCAAACACACGGACACGGTTTTGTCGATATTTAGCATTATGTGCAATATTCTTTAGCAAACCACCGATCAAGCTCGTACGCATAACGGCATATTGAGCAAAAATAGGGTTCAATAAACGAATTGGATTTTCATTGTTTTGATAATTACGCTCCCAGTTTTCATCAACAAAGCTGTAATTAACAACCTCTTGATAGTCCATGGCAGCCATCATATGACGGAATGCATGAGCTGAACGCTGCTTTTCTGGAAATGGAAAAATACTTGCCTGGACTACTGGTTCACGTGCAGGAATACGCTCAAAACCGTAGACTCGTGCAACTTCCTCAATTAAGTCTTCTTCAATTTCGATATCAAAGCGATAAGAAGGTGCATTAACCGTAAATTCATTCTCCTCATTAACTTCAAAATCAAACTCGAGATCAGTAAAAATCTGCTTTACCTCCTCGGCAGAAACCTCAACACCTAGCACTTTATTACAACGCGCTAGACGCATTTTCACTGCTTTACGCTCAGGTAAATTAATCACTTGATCAAGAACTGGTGCTGCTTGACCACCACAAACTTCTAAGATCAAGCGACTCATATACTCAATATGCTCAACGACATTGAGGAAATCAACCCCACGCTCATAGCGATAAGCTGCTTCAGATGACAACTTATATTTTCGGGTCAAACCGGCGATTGCATCAGGGAACCAGAAAGCGGCTTCCATGTAAATATCTGCCGTTTCCAAATCCACAGCAGTTGCATCACCACCCATCACACCTGCGAGACTCTCTGGGACATCATCATGACAAATAACGCCAGAATCACTATCTAACTCAATTTCGTCTTCAGTCAACAACTTGAGCTTTTCACCAGGCCTAGCCCAACGAACCGTTAAGCCTTTAGATAGATCGATATTTTTAATATCAAAAACGTGTGTAGGACGACCTAGCTCCAACATCACATAGTTAGAAATATCCACTAAAGCAGAAACTGGGCGCATCCCTGCCGCAATAATTCGTTGCTTGATATAATCAGGCGTATCAGCTTTGGCATTCACACCACGAATGATACGACCAGCGAAACGTCCGCACAAATCAGGCGCTTCGACGACAA
Organism: Alcaligenaceae bacterium; assembly: GCA_012518515.1. Lineage (GTDB taxonomy): Bacteria > Pseudomonadota > Gammaproteobacteria > Burkholderiales > Burkholderiaceae_B > Oligella. The sequence goes on along the minus strand of JAAYRZ010000074.1, from coordinate 249 downwards.
CAGGCATGGTTTCATCTAGAGTCACAGCAACAGGGCTAAAGTCTAGTTTCTTGAGCTTGGCACCTGTCAGAGCCTGTACCTCTCGACCCACACCATACACGGATAAACAATCAGCACGGTTTGGTGTTAATTTAAACTCAATAATATTGTCATCGAGATTAAGTGCATCACGAATATTGGTGCCGATTTCCATTGAGTCGTCGAGGATCATTAATCCCTCGTGCTCATCGGTAATACCTAACTCTCGAG
>JAAYRZ010000073.1 GCA_012518515.1 Alcaligenaceae bacterium | reverse complement strand
TGGAGCAGACAACAAGCGTCCGGTTCCTTAGCCAGTGTTCTAGTTGAGCAAATAGAAGCCTTTGACGGATTTTTTGCCCAATATATACCCTCGCTAATCACGGGTACCTTTTTACCCATCGTATTTGCTCTTGTCGTCTTGCCGGTCGATTGGGTAGCCGGTTTATTACTACTCATCACAGCCCCACTCATCCCCGTCTTTATGGCCTTAGTCGGTTGGGGAGCTGAAGCGGCTAGTCGACGTCACCTAGAAGCTTTCTCACGTCTATCCGGATTTTTTGCCGATAGAATTCGTGGCTTATCTACGTTTAAACTATACGGACAAGCTGAAAACGAGGCTAAACGTGTCGTAGAAGCCAGTGAAACATTGCGTGACAAGACCATGTCAGTGTTACGCATTGCCTTTTTATCATCCGCTACGCTAGAGTTTTTTGCTGCACTTGGTGTGGCAGGGACTGCCTTATATATAGGCCTGACCTATCTCGATTTTATTAATTTACGCGGCGACAGCATACTCACCTTACAAGCAGGGATGTTTTGTTTATTGATGGCACCCGAGGTTTATAACCCTCTCCGCCAATTTGCTGCACATTATCATGACCGCGCTAATGCCCGTGCCGCCGTTGCAGAAATACATGATTTATTCCAATCTCTCCCCACAGAATTAGATATAAAAATAATTTCCGGACACTCAGGACAAGCCACTGAACAACATGCTTCATCCCCTGCTAACACCAATACTGACATTGCTTTAAGAGCAGAAGACTTAACCATTAGCATACCTGGGAATGAAAAACCTTTAATCAAAGAGCTCTCTTTTTCTTTGCGCAAAGGTCAAGTCGCGGCCATTATGGGTGATAGTGGCATTGGTAAAACCTCCCTGCTGGAAACCCTAGCTGGATTGCGCCCAGCACTTAAGGGAAAAATATTTTTAGCCGAATCTCCTCTTGAACAATGGCCCACCGCTCTCCTACGACAGCAACTCACCCTAATCGGTCAGCACCCCTATGTTCAGACTGGCTCTATTGCAGACAACCTACGTTTAGCTGCACCTGAAGCAGATGAAAAAGCACTGCAAAATGCAGCCAACCTTGCCGCCATGCAGGATTTCCTTGAGGAACTACCGGATGGTCTTGAAACTCATCTAGAGACTCGCGGCTATGGCTTATCCGGTGGTCAATTACAACGGGTCGCTTTAGCACGTCTCTTTTTACGTGAACCACAGGTTATTTTACTAGATGAACCAACCGCTAATCTGGATCCTGAAACTCGTGATCGGATTCTTGAAAATTTATTGTACTTTGCCAAGGATCGTACGCTCTTAATAGTCACTCATGACCCTGTCGTCGCTGCTAAAGCGGATGTCGTCTGGCGTCTGAGTAATCAGTCTTTAATTACTCTCGACAAGACGACCTTGAGCAAGGAGGAAAGCCGATGAAATCCATTTGGCGCATCCTAGCTCCTCTCTATCGTCAACGCCTCGGTGGCTTAGCCTTGGCTTTATTGTTTACCATTGTTACTCTTGCTGCCGGTGTCGGCCTACTCGGTGTGGCAGGTTGGTTCTTAACCGGTGCAGCCCTAGTTGCTGCTTGGCAAACCTTTAATTTATTTGCGCCCTCTGCGCTCGTACGTGGCCTTTCTTTTATACGTATTATCAGTCGTTACATGGAGCGTGTCATCGGTCATGATACAACCTTAGGCTTATTAGCCGATTTACGAGGTACCGTATTTAGACGCTTATTACCTCTTGACGCAGGGCAATTAGCTAAATATCGTGATGGTGATCTTATCGCTCGCTTAACCGGCGACGTAGATGCATTAGATACTGTCTATTTATTTGCTATTGCACCTGTTATCACCGCCCTCTTCATTGGCTTGGTTTTATCCCTCGTAGTTGGTGCTTGGTTACCTGCCGCCGGCTTGCTACTAATGATTTGCTTATTTTCAGCCACTATCATTATTCCCTTATATTTAGCAAAAAAAGCGCGACATCCGGGTATCGTTGTCCAACAAAATATTGCTGTTATGCGTGATAAGGCGCTACAAGCGGTCACTGCACATGCAGACTTACTCTCACTCGGTGCCGAGGTTAAGGCACAACGTGATTTTGCTGCTCAATGCCTAGAAGTTGCATTAGCCCGACGTCGTCAGGCCTACTTAGCAGCCAATGGCAAAGCCTTGGTACAAATAATCTCTGGACTCAGCCTGCTAGGTTTGCTCTACTGGGGTAGCGAAAGCTTCACTCTAGGACATATTAATGGCCCCGTATGGGCAGGTTTAGTACTGGCCACCTTGGGGATTTTTGAGATCTTCGCACCCATCATGCGCGGTGCGTCACGTTTAGGTAGCGCAGCAGCGGCCGCTCGACGGATTGAAGTCCTAACCCAAGCAAGTCCTAATATCGTAGATAGTCCACAGCCCAAAGAGCTGCCTCTAAAAGGTGAAATTATTTTTAACAATGTGCGCTATGCCTATCCTGATAGCCAAACACGCAATAAAGGTCGTGAGGTCCTCAAAGGCATCAATTTAAACATTCAAGTTGGCGAACGTATCGCCATTATTGGTCGAAGTGGTGCCGGCAAATCTAGCTTATTAAACCTGCTCTTACGCTTCGATGATCCGGATTCAGGTAATATTCGCTTTGCTGGCATTGACCTGCGACAAGCACCGCTTGCTCAATTACATCAACGCATTGCCTTTTTGACACAAGATGCACCGGTATTCTTGGGTACCATCCGCAGTAACTTATTGATTGCTAACTCAGAAGCTACCGATGAGCAACTATGGCAAGCACTCGATAGTGCCCGCCTAGGAGACTTTGTGCGTAGTCTACCGGAAGGACTTGATACCTGGACCGGTGAGACCGGTCGTAGCCTATCAGCTGGTCAGGCACGACGTCTATGCCTAGCCAGAGCCCTCTTGTCAGCTGCTCAGGTACTAGTGCTTGATGAGCCGACTCAAGGCCTCGACCGTGAGGCAGAGCAAGCCTTTATTAGCGACCTAGTAGAGGCTACTCAAGGGCGAACAGTCATCATGGTGACCCACGCGGTATTGCCTACAGGCTCAGTTGATTCGCTTTATAAATTGGACAATGGTCTACTCCATAAGCATTAAAGTTTATCAAAACTTTTAACAAATCCTTCACCCAAGTCTTTAGCTGACAGTTCCTTCTCCCCGCCTATATAATTGAATTAGAAGGTTAATTACAAAAGAACGGAGAACAATTATGACTGAAGAGTTAAATTTCAAGAAAATTTTTGCCCCTACCGGTGAATTACGCGTTGCAATTAATTTAGGAAACGCCTTACTTGCCAAAGCAGGCACTAAAAATGAAGCACCCACTGGAGTCTCCGTTGATTTAGCCAAAAAGTTTGCTGCTCAATTAGGTGTCGAGGTCAAACTCATTCCAGTCAAAAAAGCGGCTGACGCTGTACACTTTGTTGCGACCGCAAAAGCTGACATCGGTTTTTTTGCTATTGACCCCGAACGCGCCTCCATTATCTCTTTTACTCAGCCCTATGTTGTGATTCAAGGTGGCTATCTAGTCCATGAGAGCTCGCCCATACAAACGATTGAAGAGGTTGACGATAAGCAAAATCGTCTCGTCGTCGGTCATGGTAGTGCCTATGATTTATATTTAAGTCGTCATATTCAACACGCAGAGATTATTCGCGCCCCTACCTCTCAAGAGGTAGTGGATCATTTTCTCGCTCATCGTTTTGAAGTGGCTGCTGGGGTAAAGCCACAATTAGAGGTAGATGCCACACGTGTTGGGGGTGTTCGCTTGCTGCCTGGTCACTTTATGGAAATTCAACAAGCCATGGGTGTGTCCAAAGAACGTGGCCAATTAGCCGCCGAGTACCTCAATCAGTTTGTTCGTCTTATCAAAGACGGTGGTGAAGTGCAGCAAATTCTGGATGCTAATCAGGTGAGCGGCGCTGCGGTTGCGAAGTAATCATGCGGTCGTTTACTAAGTGACTCCGCCTCATCCGCTCACTAAACTAACAACTCATCAACTTAGCGTGACTGTAAAAGATAGGTTACAGCTCGCACCATCGCATCTTTACCATCCATCTCATCAGGCAAGCGATCAATTACTCGTTGTAATGTTCTGCCTGCGGCCTGTCGCTGCCTTTCCAGCCGTGTCATACGCTGTAGCGACAGGTTTGCTAGCCGAAGCAGTCTCTGGTCTTGCTCTTCAGTTCGGACAATACTATGCAAAATGGCAATACTATCTGCTAAATCAAACCAAGCCATCCCCTCAGTAGCAATATCACTCACGGGCTTCCTAGAAAGATGCTGCAATTGTGCCAAACGCAGGATACGATGATATAGTCTGGCGTGCCAAACCTCCAATTGTCGAATCCCGTCTTGGCCAAAACGACGCGCCATAGCTTCTAATTCGTGTCGAATTAATCGTCGCATAGATTGAAGCTTACTCTCCGTATCCACTGGAAGTAAATAACGAAAAACATTCCATACAATAAAGGGACCAGAAAAGATAGCAATTCCAATGGGTAGGGCTTGCCAAAAATCCATCGAACTATAGAGCCATGGATTCATTAACAGCATCAATGACATCAGAATGTCATAGCCTACGATCACCAGATTCGGATGTGCCCAGACAATCGCTCCTATAAATAATAAGGGCACCACAGGTGCAGCGGCTAACCAGATAGAATCTGTTAATGGCCAAAGAAAAGCAATACAAATGAACCCCGCAGCGACACCGATTACCTGACCGATAAAAGATTGCCGTGTCATGCCTAAGGGCTCATCTGCTGAAGAATAAACCGACATCATGACTGTCGCCGAAATAAGGAGATAAACACAAGCTTCCCAGCCAGTCAGCACCCAAATCAAACCCAACAACCAAAAAGCAATCAATACGCGTACAAAAGCTAAACGTGCAGTCGACCAATCACGGTGCAAATAAACGGGTGCTCTGACCTCTTCGTGTTCTGGGTCTGACAACCCCTCAAGAGCCTCAGCTAGTTTATTCAAATACATGCTGAGCGCATCATCTTCCGACCTAGCCTGCCTCGCAGTGTCATTTAGCAGCGGAATCAGCTCATCAAGTGATAACCCTTGATTCAATTTTTGCTGTAATTGATTAAACTGCTCTGCCAAAGCCTCTGACACTAATTGATGCTTACGCCCATGATGTAGGTTTAAGGCTAGCATGGCAGAAATAACCCGACGAACATTACGAATTTGACGACTACGGCGTGGCAAACCATCTACCTCAGCATCTAGCCTAGCTTCTACCTTAACCAGCTCAAGTAAATATTTTTCTGCTCGATCTGCATCATAGCTACTACCCAGAGCCGAAAAAAGAGTCCCTAATGACTTTCTCAGTGACTCTACCCCGTACGGGCTACCACTACGTGGTGTAAATAAGGCACCAATCACACTCGCCACGGCTACACCAACTAATGCTGTCAGCATCCGGTCCATGCCGAGCACCCAGACACTATCTGGTTGTTCACTCACCAATAAGACAACCATTGCTGCGGTAAATGAGCAAACAATTGAAAAATAAGAAAATAGCCCTCGCAACAACACTGTTCCAGCCACACACAGACCAATCCAAACGGATAAGAGAGCCAGCATCAGAAGGGTTTCATTGGCTGCCAACAATAAAATCAGGACACCTACAATGGCGCCAACAACCGAGCCCAATACTCGTAAAAAGCCTTTAAGATAAAGTCTTTCTCTGGTAGGCTGTGATGCAGACAGCACAGACATAACTGACCAGTTAGGGTGCTCTAAACCTAATGCTATCGCTAAATAAAGTGCAATGACTGCCGCACAGAACGTGCGCATGGCGAACTTCAATCGCCCAATGTCGAAGTGGTAGCGAGAGGCTATGACCTGAACGTAATCAGACATCAAAACACCTCCGATAAAGCTTAGTATTATATCATGCGCAATATGACAATTTTGTGCACAGATTTTGTTGATGGAGCTGTGGATAAGCTAATGGATCAATAGCTAATTCAACAACTTAAGCTTAATGGATCCTTTTTAAGCAATGCGATTAATTGGCTAGTCCCTAGCTTGCCACGCATAACTGCCATCAGATTTCTTAGTCACTTGCCCCATCCCCGGAAAATCAATATGTGTTCCAGCGACCACTACTGGCTCATCCGCCACTAGCTCAAACATCTCTCGACGAGTCTTTATCGCTTGGGGCTTATCACTATCAAACACGATCGTAATCTCGGGATCGGCGAACTGCAACGGCAGGTTATGCACAATATCACCCCACATCAGAAAACCCTGCTCAGCGCCTGTATCGAAGAAAAAGCCACTATGTCCTGGCGTATGACCTGGAGCAAACACACTTTTTACTCCATCCATAATGATCTGCCCTGCTTCAAATTCCTCGAATTGACCACTGTCCTGATAAGGAGCCAGGACTTTTTGTGCTTGAGCAAATGAAGCACGAGCACCCTCTGGTGCCTGCATCATCTTTTCCTCACTTAACCAATAGGCAACTTCTTCTTTAGCTGCATACACCTTGGCCTGTGTAAAACGCCTCTCATCGTCTTTTAATAGACCATTAATATGGTCACCATGAAAGTGAGTTAATAAGACAATATCCACCTCATCCTCACGATAACCCGCTGCCTCAAGCGCCTGAGCCATCAACGACGACTCGCCGGAAGCCCTATCACCATTACCACTATCAATCAGGATTAATTGCTCACCCAATTTCACCAAGTAGACATTAACCGCTGTCTTATAACTTTCCGTACTACTAGTAGCATCCGTATTGGAGAAAAAACTGGCTGATAACTGGTTATGACCATCCGACAAGGCGATGATTTCCAAGTCACCAATCTGCGTCTTATAAACACCTGAATCAGCTAACACAAGCGCCGATGGTAAAAAACTCGTTGATAAAATAAATGATGAAGCTAATAACAGACGACGCGCAGCGATAGACAGTAATTTCATGGTTTTCTCCGAGGGACTAGAAGATGGCTTGTATTGATCGTGGATACTATTTTTTTACCATGCTTACTGTGAGGGGACAAGCAATAAATATACAAAAAAGTCTAGATTACGCCACTAACAAGCTGCCAATCAAAGCCGCTAAAAACATTAAAGTACAGAAAATCATAACACCGGTCATGATGCGACGAGCGCTCTTGACCGAGCTCTCCGAAGCATCAGCAATCAACCTGGAATCCTGTGGATTATCACGCGGCACGTAGGCTTGGAGCAACGATCCAACGTCATAATACTTAACTGGCCTAGCACTACCAGAGTTGTTTTGAAAAATTTGACCCTGATAGCGGTAGCGATAAATTTATAAGTTCTGAGCTAGCGCTCGTGCGTATTCCTCAAAAGCTACTCTACCCCTCAATATTTTCCTCTCTCAAAATAATAAAATAGTGAGGATAGCTTTTAAGATACTTTAAAGAGAATTGACTACCCACCTTCGGGTAGGTCACCATATTTGACTGGGGATAGACATTAAAATCACT
>JAAYRZ010000072.1 GCA_012518515.1 Alcaligenaceae bacterium | reverse complement strand
TTTAGCTTGTGCATCGTACGACGTACTTTGATGCAAAAAGGGCAACCATGAAATTGATAGAGCGTCAGTTTGGCTGTGCGGGTCTCCACCTCAGCTTGCGCTTCAGGGCTGCGTTTCTTTTTGGCAGGACGGGTTAATTGGTCAATAGTGGCAACCACACAACCTAAACCATTTCTTAATGCTTTTGCTAACATGACATTATTCCTTAATATATAAATAATTTTTAATCAATCACCCGACCATTATTGAGGGTGTTGTGAGGGTTTAATAATTGACGGATTTGTTCCATCAGTTTAAGTTCTTCATCAGAGCGACTATAGTGTAAAAATGGTTTTTTGATCACACCGATGCCGTGCTCTGCAGTAATGCTGCCATTGTATTTTTCAACTATTTTATAGACGAGTTCCTCAACGGGAATGTAGTCTTTCTCATTCATTCTAGCGGTGGTTAAGTGTAGGTTGCCATCACCTAGGTGACCGAACAATTGACATTCAATCTCAGGATAGGCTTTAGCGATGGCCGCTTCGACTTCGTCAATAAATTGCTCCATGTCTTTTAGGGCAATGCCGATATCAAAGGCTAAACAAGGCGCACGAGCACGCATGGACTCGGCTGATGCATCACGTAAAACCCATAATGCCTGCGATTGACTGATGTTTTGCGGGATGATGGCATCATCTGCAAACTCTTGCTCAATGGTTTTTTCTAAAAAGGCTTGAAAGTCAGCTTCTAGTTGTGGATTATCCGCACCCTCAATTTCAATCAGCACATAGTACTCATAGGCACCATCAAAAGGTATAGCATTCTCGGTGACCTCCGCAGCAACACTAATGTAGTTTTTCCACATGACTTCAAAACTGGATAATTGTGGTAGCGTAGAGCGGGCAAATTTTAATAAACTGGTAATTTGAGCGAAACTATTCATTGCTAAGAGTGCTGAATAGCGGCGTTGAGGCTTGGGAAATAGTCGTAACATGACTTTAGTGATAATCCCGTAACGGCCTTCACTACCAATAAAAATATGCTTTAAGTCCAGACCGGTATTGTTTTTGATGAGTTGGCGGAGCATGTTGATCACAGTGCCGTCTGGCATGACAACTTCGATTCCCATCACTAGCTCACGGGTGGTACCATAGCGCAAAACGCGATTGCCGCCTGCATTGGTACTGACATTACCGCCAATAGTGCAGCTACCGCGAGCACCTAAGTCTAGCGGGAAATACCAATCTTTGGACTCCACCAGTTGACAGACATTTTCTAACACCATACCTGCTTCTACACAGAGAGTACCACCAATTTCATCAAACTCCACTAACTGATTCATTTGACCTAGATTAATGATGACCTCATCATCTTGTACCGTGGCGCCCCCAGCTAGGCCTGTTAGGCCGCCTTGGACCACCACTTTGACACCATACTCAGTACACGCACGCATAATTGCCGAAACTTGCTCAGTGCTTTTAGGACGAAAAACGGCTAAAGGCTTGCCCGCTTTGACGTCAGTAAAGTCATTCAAATATTGCGTAAATAAACTTTCATCCTTAATTTGTCCAAAATCAGCTGTTGCTTGTAGAAAGAGCTCTTGTTGTGTCATTAGCTAAGTCCTTTTTATGGTTAATGCAAATCATTTTACTAAGTTAAAGGGGTAAATAAAGAAAGCAGCCTTTTTTAATGAGGAATAAAGGGATTTGAGATTTTTGCTTGATTGATATATATCAAGAGTGACTGCTAAATGTTTGTAAAAAACATTAAAAATAGATGATTTCATCTATTGGCAGGTAAGAATTTCTAATAGGCAAGTAATGCCTTGGCTTCTAGAATGAGGGTGTAAGTAAAGTAAAACTATGCGGAGAGGGGGATCGCCCAAGGGCCCTCGCAGTGATATCCTTGGGCCAGTGAACCTAACGGTCCCCCTGGAGGGTTCACTGTCTATTCTAAACCGACCAGCTCATGTGAGTTGGTCGGTTTTTTTAATTAAATCAATCCAAAATAGCGTAGTAATGTCAGGCTGATAGCCATGGTTGGCATAGCGCCAACAGTGGTTAGACCGATAATATTAGCGGCTGCAACATCATTAGCGCCCATTGCTTTTGCCATCACATAACTGGCGGCCGCAGCAGGCGAAGCGGTCATTAATAGCATCACGCCCAAGCTCATGCTGTCGAGTTTAAAAGCCAATCCCACAAGGACGGCGATAATTGGCGCAACGATTAAACGGCCGATGCTTGCCCATAAAGAAATATCAGAGGTATTAAATATTTTTTTAAAATCCAGTGTGGCACCAGCGCAAATCAAAGCCAGTGGCAGAGCAAGGGCTGCAATATAACCACCGGCTTCCGCAATTAATGGTGAAACTGGAACATGCAGGGATTTACAGATAAGAGCAGCAATAATCGCGATAATCAAGGGGTTACGAATGATTTGACGTGTCATTAAGATCGGATTGAATTTGGTATTGCCTGATGCCTTACTGAGTGTAATGACGGCGAGAATATTTAGTAAGAGAGTTAAAAAGCCACCAAAAATGGCGGCAATGGCTACACCATTTGAACCATAGGCACTGCTAACAAAGGCTAGACCCATAATCATCATATTCGCTCTAAAAACACCCTGTACAAAAACCCCTTGATCCCGAGGGTCTTGGATTGTTTTACGAGCAATAATTTCCGCGCCAATAAAAAGTAGCATAATGCAGACAGTGCCAGCTAATACGACATCTAGGTTGTCCAGTAAGTCGGTATCGCTAGTATAGATACTAAAAAATAAGAGAGCAGGTAGGGAGTAATTAAAGACAATTTTTGAGGCTTGGTCACAAAATGTTTGTTCAATTTGTGCAGAGCGGCGTAAATACCAGCCTAAAAACAATAATAAAATGCTGGGAAGAGTGACTCCCACAGAAAAAAGTACCGCATCAAAAAACGATCCAGTCATATACACCGCCGATCAAAAGAGAAAAATGAAAACCTTATTGTGAAATTAAGGTTTTTTGCATCACGCTATTCTATCAGCCAAATACTGCTGTGTTTTGAGCTGATTGGGAGGGTAACAAATTGTTGATGTTATATACTAGTATTATTTTTTTACGGAAAATAATTATGTCATTTATAACTGGCTTTAGCCGTTTTGTGCAGAAGACCTTTGCTCTATGGGTCTTAGTATTTGCTGGAATTGCGTTTATCAATCCTGATTTGTTTAGTTTTGTAGGCCCTTATATTGCCTTAATTTTAGGCTTTATCATGTTCGGCATGGGTGTCACCATGACAGTAGATGATTTTAAAGGAGTGCTCAAACAGCCTAAGGCTGTCTTAATTGCAGCCATTGCACAATATACTGTTATGCCGTTGTTAGCTTATGGGTTAGCGGTTTTATTCAACTTACCTGCTGAGATTGCTGTGGGTGTCATTTTGGTTGGTTGTTGTCCAGGGGGCACCTCCTCTAACGTTATGACTTATTTGGCGCGAGGTAATACTGCACTTTCTGTTAGTACAACCGCAGTGTCTACAATTTTATCACCAATTCTGACACCTGCTATTTTCTTTTTATTAGCAAGTGAGTGGTTAGAAATTGATGCAGGAGCGATGTTTAAGAGTATTTTACAAATTGTATTAGTACCGGTTATTTTGGGTTTAGTCGTACGCTCATTATTAGGTAAAAAAGCTGAAAGTTATGGTGAAGTGATGCCTTTAGTTTCAGTTATAGGGATTGTTTTGATTGTGGCTTTTGTCGTTGGTGCATCAAAAGATCGAATTATCGAATCCGGTTTAATTATTTTTGCTGTGGTTGTGTTGCATAACGGTTTGGGTTATTTGCTGGGTTTCTTATTGGCGCATATCTTAAAATTAGGCTTTGCTGATCAAAAAGCGATTTCTATTGAGGTGGGAATGCAGAACTCCGGCTTAGGTGTGGCGCTTGCGGGGGTTCATTTTGCTGCAAGCCCGGTCACTGCGGTGCCTAGCGCAATTTTCAGCTTCTGGCACAATATTTCCGGTCCGCTTCTTGCTACCTATTGGGCAGCTAAGGCGGATAAAGAAGAAACTGCCAAGCTGAGTCAGTAGCTTGTTATGATTAATTAGCGATTATTTTTAAATCACATCATTTTGGAGTGAAATTTTGACTCAATCTATTCGAATAGGTATTCTTGGTTACGGCAATCTCGGTCGTGGCGTAGAGACTGCCCTAAAGCATAATCCAGACATGAGTTTAGTCGGTGTGTTTACCCGTCGTGCACCTGAGCAACTTAAGACAGTTGATGAGCAGACACCGGTTTACTCAATTGCTCAGTTAAAAGATTTTCAGGACAAAATCGATGTTTTGATTCTTTGTGGTGGCTCAAAGGATGATTTGCCAAAGCAAACACCAGAATATGCCGCATTTTTCAATACAGTCGATAGTTTTGATACGCACGCAAAAATTCCTGAGTTTTATGCGAGTGTCGATGCGGCAGCAGCACCTGCTAAAAAAACTGCGCTGATCAGTGTGGGCTGGGATCCTGGCCTATTCTCTTTAAATCGTTTATATGCCGAAGCAGTTCTCCCTGATGGTGAGACTTATACCTTCTGGGGTAAGGGCTTAAGCCAAGGTCACTCTGATGCCGTGCGCCGTGTAGAGGGTGTTAAGGCGGGGGTACAGTATACGCTTCCCTCTGAGAAGGCCATGGCCGAGGTACGTACAGGTAGTCGTCCTACATTAGCTACGCGCGATAAGCATACTCGTGAATGTTATGTGGTGCTAGAAGATGGTGCGGATGCAGCACAGGTAGAAGAAGCGATTAAAACAATGCCTAACTACTTTGATGAGTATGAAACAGCGGTGCATTTTATTGATGAGGAAACGCTACAGCGTGACCATACAAAAATGCCTCACGGTGGTTTTGTGATTCGTAGTGGCAATACACGCCCTGAACATAATCAAGTAGTCGAGTACGGTTTACAGCTGGGTGATAACCCTGGATTTACTTCTAGTGTGTTAGTTGCCTATGCTCGTGCTGCCTATCGTATGAATCAACAGGGTCAGTATGGCGCTAAAACTGTCTTTGATGTGGCACCGGGTTTACTGTCTATTAAGTCACCGGAGCAATTACGCAAAGAAATGCTCTAGTTTCTGCGTATTTA
>JAAYRZ010000071.1 GCA_012518515.1 Alcaligenaceae bacterium | reverse complement strand
CTTGCAAACCTTCTTGAGCAAACTCTTTAACTTGTGCAATCAGGCTTTCGTTTTTAGCCGCTGGTTGCCAATCCCAAGCCGGCTTACCAGCTTCTTCGACTAAGGCATTAATCGCATTAATCGCAGCTTGCATCTGCTCATGACCAAAAACCACGCCACCCAACATCACATCTTCTGGCAATTGCTTAGCTTCTGACTCAACCATCAATACGGCAGCCTCTGTACCAGCAACGACCAAATCCATCTGAGAGTCTTTCAACTGACTAGCACTTGGATTTAAAATATAGCTACCATCCAAATAACCAACACGGGCTGCACCGATAGGACCATCGAAAGGCACACCAGAAATAGCCATGGCAGCAGAACTACCAATCATCGCAACAATATCAGGATCAATTTCGGGATCGACTGATAAAACATGAATAATAACTTGTACTTCGTTGTAGAAACCTTCAGGAAATAAAGGACGTAAAGGACGGTCGATCAAACGAGAGGTCAACGTCTCCTTCTCAGAAGGCTTAGCTTCACGCTTGAAAAAACCACCTGGAATCTTACCAGCAGCATATGCTTTTTCAATATAGTCTACGGTCAATGGGAAGAAATCCTGACCCGCTTTAGCTTCTTTAGCAGCGACAACAGTAGCTAACACGACCGTATCGCCCATTGAAGCCAAAACAGCACCTGAAGCCTGACGAGCGATCTCGCCGGTTTCTAAGGTAACAGTATGCTCACCATACTGAAAGGATTGAGTAAATTTATTAAACATGTGGATTCCTTAATCTACAAAATTGTCCGAAACCCCAAGCCATACCACGGTTCTATATAGCTCGTCGGACTAACAATAAAAAGCCGCGCACATGATTTTAACTGTGCACGGCTTCGAATCTAAATCTCTAAAGACTCAATCAATTACTTACGTAAACCTAATTTACCAATTAAATCACGGTAAGCAGTAAGGTTAGTTCTCTTTAAGTAATCTAATAACTTACGACGACGGCTAACCATACGTAATAAACCGCGACGTGAGTGGTGATCTTTAGAATGCTCTTTGAAGTGATTGCCTAACTCGTTGATACGAGAAGTAAGTAAGGCGACCTGAACCTCAGGCGAACCGGTATCGCCCTCTTTGCGAGCGAAATCTGAGACAATTTTTGCTTTATCAATATTTGACATAATTAACATCCTTAATAACATGCGTTGACGCGGACAGGCTGCCAACGTGAAATAAAAAACTTATATTTACACTATAAAATATAAGACCTAAGCCGATCTCACTAGCACCAAATGCTAAACTAGACCTATCGATAAGCCATAAAAGAAACCATGGCTACCCTATGACACTAATAAGTAACATTAACTTATGTAACATTAACTTATGAATAGCTTGGCGACAGTATTTACTGCTTAGGATAGTCGATAATTATACGCTGTTTTACTTCTTTATGTCTTATTTAATACCACCTCCGGAGAGATTTTGATGAAATCTGTGATTAAAATGCCTCACCTCGAAACTCGTAGTCCTGCCAGTACTCTCTTCCGAAGCGCTTTACTAGCTACTTTAATCGCTTCATTGACTGCCTGTGCAAGCTATAGAGATATTGCCCCTAATTCACCTGTATCCGAAGCCACTCAGATCATGGGGCAACCTACTCATGTCTGCTCGCGCGATGATGGTGGTCAGCGCCTAGTCTGGAGCACCCAACCCATGGGACAATACGTTTATGGTGCCAACGTAGGCTCCAGTGGCAACTTAATCGGCTCGGTTTACTCAGTACTCACCGATAAAAACTTTAGAAAACTGGATTCTGGTAACTGGAGCGCCCACGATGTATTGTGTGAATTCGGTCCTCCAGCCGAAACCGAAGTACTTGGTTTAGGTGAAAAGCGTGAGCAAATCTGGAGCTATCGTTACAAGCAAAACAATCATTGGAATCAGTTGCTGCATATTTATATGGGTCGTGATGGCCAACAAGCCACTCGTTGGCATACGGGGCCCGACCCTCTTTACGAACGTGAATACTTCTTTAATGGTTTCTAGTTAATCAGTCACACCCTCTCTTCCTCTTTTATTCAAGCCGGAGCCTTCCACTCCGGCTTGATGCATTTATGGTCTGCTAATCTTTTCATTATCGATTAGTATTAGACTTATCAAAACTAACTAATTCTTAATAAAGCTGCGCTATACTCTGCTACAATTAACTGCCTAGTCAACCAGTTTTATTATGTTGCGATCAACTCGTAATTTATATGTGCTACTAAAAACTTGAGAGCAAAAATTTGATGATTAAACAACAAAAACCGTTTTCATTCAAAACAACCATTCGTCGGACTGCGCTGCTGAGCTCTTTATTAATTCTCACCGCCTGTTCGACTATAGGACCTCCCCCAGCCAGTCAGGATCCACTGGTAGCAACTAGCTGGCCGTACACACAAGAAGACTCTACACTCAATGCAGTCTTAGCCGCTGAACTCCCTTGGTGGGAATTCATCAGAGACAAAGAGTTACAAAACGTCATCAGCTCAAGCCTACGAAATAACCGAGACCTGCATCTCGCCATTCTAAGAATTGAAGAAGCACGGGCTATTTACAATATCCAAAGCGCTGAGCAATGGCCTGACGTCAATATAGATGGTCAGGGAGGCCGACGTGGGACACCCGGCGACTTAAATATGAGTGGTTCTCGAGTCAGTAGCGGTGAATATGGCCTAAGCGTTGGCTTAAGTAGCTGGGAAATTGACTTATGGGGACGTATCAGTAGCCTAAAAGAAGCGGCATTAGAAGAGTTTCTTGCGACTGAGTTTGCTAGACACGCAGTACAAGCCTCATTAATTGCAGAAGTTGGCGGCGCTTACCTGAGTTTACTAGAGCTAAATGAACGTATTCAGATTGCCAAACAAACCATTCAAAGCCGCCAAGAAGGTTATCGAATTTTCAAACGCCGTTATGAGGTAGGTTCATCCTCACTACTTGAATTGACTCAAGTTGAAACTCTCTTAGTACAGGCAGAAGCTCTATTAGCACAGTTAGAACAGCAGCGAGGTAACCTATCACATGCGCTGACAGTATTAGTAGGTACCCCGGTCAATTTATCTCAGCAACAGCAACTGAAGCCAGCTGAACACATGTTCTCTCCAATTCAGGTGGGTATTCCTTCGGAAGTACTACAAAAAAGACCTGATGTCGTCTCAGCTGAACATCGCTTGCGTGCCTCTAATGCCAATATCAAGGCCGCACGTGCGGCTTTCTTTCCACGCATCGGCTTGACCTCTACGATCGGCACTGCGAGTGCTGAGCTAGACGGTTTATTTGATTCTGGTAGCAAGGCTTGGCAATTCATACCGGTTATTTCCTTACCTATTTTCGATGGTGGTTCAAGACAGGCAAACCTGGATTTAGCGCAAGTACGAAGCCATATGGCCGTATCAGAATATGAAAAGACCATACAAAATGCCTTTCGTGAAGTAGCTGATGCCCTAAACGATCGTCATTGGCTTACAGAACAAGTAGACCTAGGCCAGCGCATTGTATCAATACAGCAACGACGAGCTTATCTAGCTAATTTACGCTATGACAGTGGCGCTGTTGACTATCTCGAAGTTCTGGACGCACAAAGAGAGCTCTTAACGGCTCAACAAAACCTAGCCGAAGCACAAGGCAAGCTATTAATTAGCCATGTCAATCTGTATGCTGCGCTAGGAGGCGGCACAGAACTTAAACAGGAATTAACAACTCACCCCACACCAATCTCTGAATAATTTTAAGGTAGAAAAATGGCTCGAACGAATCAAAAAAGTACAGTTATTAAATGGATTGTGGCAGCTGCAATCCTTATAGGCCTTTGGTTTGCTTGGCAACAACTTAATCCTGAAGAATTAAGTGATGATTTTGCCAGCGGCAATGGCCGCATTGAAGCTACTGAGATTAATGTGGCTGCTAAATATGCTGGCAGACTAGAAGAAGTACTCGTCGAAGAAGGCGACTTTGTTCATGCAGGACAAGCTCTTGCCAAGATGCAGATTACGACCTTAGAAGCACAACATGACGAAGCTAGAGCCGTGTTAAAAGAGGCAAAACAAACCGTGGCTACAGCGCTAGCTCAAATTGCCTTACGTGAAAGTGAATTAGCGGCAGCCAAGGCCGTCGTCAAACAACGCGAAGCCGACCTCGGGGCACGCAGTAGCCGTTATGAACGCTCTCGTATGTTAAGCAGAGAAGGCGCCGCCTCAAAACAAGAGTTAGATGATGACCGCGCACAACTACTGAGCGCTGAAGCTGCTGTTGTTGCGGCTAAAGCCCAAGTTATTGCCGCAACTGCGGCGGTTGACGCTGCAAAATCAGAACAGGCGAGTACCGAATCAAGAGTGCAGGCAGCTGAAGCAACGGTAGCTAGAATCGTTGCCGATATTGAAGACAGCACACTAGTCTCTCCACGCGATGGACGTGTACAAATACGTCTGGCAGAACCTGGTGAAGTCCTCGCCGCTGGTGGCCGAGTAATTAACCTAGTTGACTTAGCAGATGTCTCAATGACCTTTTTTCTGCCAGAAATGGTCGCAGGACGTCTAGCTATTGGCAGCGAAGCGCGCCTAGTACTTGATGCTGCCCCTAACATAGCGATTCCAGCCTACATCACCTTTGTCGCTAGCACAGCGCAGTTCACACCGAAAACCGTAGAAACAGCCAGTGAACGACAAAAATTGATGTTTAGAGTCAAGGCGCAAATACCTGCTGAACTACTACAGCAATATCTGGAATATGTAAAAACAGGCTTACCTGGTGAAGCCTTTGTCAAAGTCAATCCAGAGGCGGAATGGCCCGCCCACTTACAAACACGCCGTCAACAAAGAACGGAGTAAGCCATGTCGACCTGCGATAAACCTGTCGTTAGTCTAAAGAATGTTAGCTTAAGCTATGACCGCGGTCGCGTCTTGGCCTTAGATGATTTGAGCCTAGACATTCCTGCCGGACAGATGGTCGGCCTGATTGGACCCGATGGCGTAGGTAAATCAAGTATGCTCTCCCTAATTTCTGGCGCAAGAGTTATACAGGAAGGTGAGGTTGAAGTACTTGATGGTGATATGCGCAGCAAAAAACACCGTGACAACACCTGCCCCCGCATTGCCTACATGCCTCAAGGACTAGGAAAAAACTTATACCCTACCTTATCAGTAGAAGAAAATCTGCAATTTTTTGGGCGTCTATTTGGTCATAATGGCAAAGAACGCCGACGCCGTATTGATGACTTGACTCGTAGTACCGGTCTGTATAATTTCCTTGACCGCCCTGCAGGTAAACTATCCGGCGGCATGAAACAAAAACTGGGGCTTTGTTGCGCTCTAATTCATGATCCAGACTTACTGATTCTGGATGAACCGACCACAGGTGTAGATCCTTTGGCACGTTCACAATTTTGGGATCTGATTGATCGGATTCGCTTGGAACGCCCTCAAATGAGTGTGATTGTAGCCACTGCTTATATGGATGAAGCTGAACGCTTTGCTTGGCTAGTCGCCATGGATGATGGCAAAATCCTTAAAACCGGAACACCAAAAGAGCTACTGGAATTAACAAGTTCTCAGTCACTAGAAGAGGCATTTCTCAGATTATTACCAGAAGAAAAAACTAAAAACCACAAAGAAGTCATCATTGCGCCCTTAGACGTTGAACCCAATGATATTGCTATCGAAGCCAAAGACCTGACCATGCGCTTTGGTGATTTTGTCGCTGTTGATCAAGTTAACTTCCGTATTCGGCGTGGTGAAATTTTCGGTTTCCTCGGCTCCAATGGTTGCGGCAAATCAACGACTATGAAAATGCTAACCGGACTACTGTCAGCATCCGAAGGCAAGGCTTGGTTATTTGGCCAAGAGGTTAATCCGGATGACTTGAGCACTAGGCGACGAGTGGGCTATATGTCTCAGGCATTCTCTCTGTACAGTGAATTGACAGTTTTACAGAATCTTGAACTGCATGCCAAAATTTTTAATGTTCCAGCAGACAAAATTACCCAGCGCATTGATGACATGCTCAGACGCTTTGATTTACTCGAAGTAGAGCATTCCTTACCGGACAACCTCCCCTTAGGCGTACGCCAACGCTTATCCTTGGCTGTCGCCATGGTACACGAGCCGGAGCTATTAATACTTGATGAGCCGACCTCAGGTGTAGACCCAGTAGCTCGCGACGGCTTTTGGCATTATCTAGTGGAGTTATCTCGTAAAGATAAAGTCACCATCTTTATTTCTACTCACTTTATGAATGAGGCCATGCGATGTGACCGCATGTCAATGATGCACGCAGGCAAAGTCCTAGACAGCGACGAGCCTGCCAAGCTAATGAAAAAGCGTGGTGCAAAAACCTTAGAAGAAGCGTTTATCGGTTATTTACTGGAAGCCCAAGATGATGCAGAAAAAGTCTCTGCTGAAGATACCAATATTAGCTTTGGCGCGGCTGAAACTGCCCCAACTGAAGGCGAAGCACAAAGCACACACAAAAAACAGCTTTTCAGTTTTCAGCGTTGGTATAGCTTTGTCTGGCGTGAAGCACTCGAGTTACAACGTGACAAAATTACCTCTACACTGGCCTTATTAGGAACTGTCATCCTGATGTTTGTGATTGGTTTTGGTATTACCATGGATATCGAAGATTTGAGTTATGCTGTCCTCGATCACGACCAGTCAACCGTAAGCCGCAGTTATAGCCTAAGTTTGTCAGGTTCACGGTATTTTAGCGAACATGAACCTTTAACTAGTTATGATGATATTGATCGCCGAATGCGCAGCGGTGAGCTCACTATGGCGTTGGAAATACCGAACGGCTTTGGAGAGAAACTACTTCGAGGGGATCCGGTTGAAATCGGTGCTTGGATTGATGGTGCTATGCCGTCACGAGCAGAAACAATTCAAGGCTATGTACAAGGGATGCACGCACATTGGTTGCAAACGGTAGCAACGGAGCAAGGTATTGTACCCGAAGTTCAGTTCCAGATTGAAAATCGCTATCGTTACAACCCAGATATTCAGAGCCTACCAGCGATGGTACCAGCCGTCATGCCCTTATTACTCTTGATGATCCCAGCGATGCTCACAGCCTTGGGAGTCGTTCGGGAAAAAGAACTCGGCTCAATTATTAATGTCTACGTGACCCCAGTCACTAAAGTTGAGTTTTTACTGGGCAAACAAACTCCTTATCTGATTCTTGCCTTTATCAACTACCTCAGTCTAGTCTTGATGTCGGTCTTCATATTTAAGGTACCTGTTACGGGCAGCTTTTTTGCTCTGACTGTCGCCATGAGCATTTATCTCGTTGTAGCCACCGGCATTGGCTTACTCGTATCTACTGTCACTAAAAGTCAGACTGCTGCCGTCTTTATGGCAATGATTGTCACCATGATCCCGGCTACACAATACTCAGGCCTAACAAACCCTGTCAGTTCTATGCAAGGAAGTGCCCGATTTATAGGTGAAATAAACCCAGCTACCTATATGTTTACGATTAGCCGCGGTGTCTTTAACAAGGCATTGAATTATAGTGAAATCTCAATGTACTTACAGCCAATGATTATTGCTGCAGTTGTGATCGTAGTTTCTGCTATTCTAATTCTAAGAAAACAGGAAAAATAGTATGCGACAAAAAATCAAAAATACTTTCTTGTTAGGAATTAAAGAATTCTGGAGTCTCTTACGGGACCCCATGATGATCTTCCTGATTCTTTACATGTTTACTATCTCAATCTACACCTCCGCTAATGCGATTCCTGATAGTTTGCATAATGCGGCCATTGCGATTGTAGATGAAGACCAGACAACCTTATCAGCACGTATTACATCGGCCTTTACGCCACCGCATTTTACTTATCCTGAACTGATCACCTTTGATCAAGTCGACCCAATTCTGGACAGCGGTCAAGCAACCTTTGTCATTAATATCCCGAATGGTTTTCAGCGAGATGTGCTGTCAGGCGATCATGCGGAAGTCCAAGTCAATATTGATGCCACCAGAATGTCACAAGCCTTTACCGGTAATGGGTATGTGACACAAATCATCAATCAGGAAGTTAATGAATTTCTACAACGCTATCGCAGCCAACCCGAGATGCCGGTTGAGTTGAGTCTACGTGCTCGATTTAATCAAACTCTGGATCCAAGTTGGTTTGGTGGTATTGTACAAGTGGTTAATAACGTCACCATGCTTTCTCTTGTTTTGACTGGTGCCGCTTTAATTCGTGAGCGAGAGCGCGGGACGATTGAACACCTGCTTGTCATGCCAGTCACAGTCGGTGAAATCATGGCATCCAAAATCTGGTCAATGAGTGTCGTGGTACTTTTAGCGGCTGTTTTGGGTCTAGTTTTTATCGTACAAGGTGCGCTAAAAATCCCTATTGAAGGCTCTATCCCCCTCTTCTTGTGTGGCGCAACTCTATGTCTATTTTCGATGACATCACTGGGCATTTTTATGGCAACCATTGCTAAAAATATGCCTCAATTTGCTTTATTGCTCGTGATTACCTTATTGCCCATGCAGACCCTATCAGGTGGCTCAACCCCACGAGAAAGCATGCCGGAATTTGTACAAAACATCATGCTACTGGCACCTACCAGTCACTTTATTGACCTAAGTCAGGCAATTTTATTCCGTGGAGCGGGTATTGAGGTCGTTTGGGTACAGTTTTTGGCACTTGCCGTGATTGGTGCTGTCTTGTGTTACTTATCCTTAAGACGATTTAGAAACACCATCTCACAGATGTAAGTGCCCTCTAACTTAGCCTCGTTGATTTTTGAGATGCTTAGCTTTACGCCATCGTAAAAACATCACAATCCAGCCTGAGATAGTATAAGACAAAAATATCACGGTAATGACTACTGGCGCATTAAGCATTAGTAATGCAAAAAGCAAGACTAAGGACGTCATAATCAAAGCCGGCGATTTTTTCTCCTGTAAGAAGCCCGACTTGCCACTAAAAAACGGAGCATTAGAAATCATCGTTAAACCGGCATACACCGTAATCACAAAAGCAACCCAGGCATGTGAATCAGAAATCGGCAAACGATTATCCACAGACAACCACACAAAACCGGCTGCCAAAGCAGCCGCTGCCGGACTTGGCAAACCCTGAAAAAAACGACTATCAACGATGTTGATATTACTATTGAAACGCGCTAAGCGAAGCGCCGCACCAGCAACATAAATAAAGGCTGCTAGCCACCCCCATCGCCCCAAGTCATGGAGCGTGTAAGTGTACATCACAAGAGCAGGCGCGACCCCAAATGACACCATATCCGCCATAGAGTCGTATTGTTCACCAAAAGATGATTGTGTTTTAGTCAGACGAGCAATACGACCATCCATCCCGTCCATCACCATCGCCGCAAAAATCGCTAATGCTGCCAAATCAAAACGATGATTCATCGCCTGCATGATGGCAAAAAAACCAGCAAATAAATTTGCGGTGGTAATGGCATTAGGTAAAAGATAAATACCGCGTTTAGGTACTTGAGATGAATTAACGAGCACCGGTTCATCGATCAAGTTGTCGATAAAATTATCATGTGCCTTAGCCCCATCAACAGTTCTTTCTACTGCCTCCTGAGAAGTACCTTTTTGCTCATCTGACATAATAACTACTCCAGTTCGGCCAATACCGTCATGGTATGTGAGACCTTATCACCAATCACAACCTTTGGTTTAGCACTTAACGGCAAATAAACATCAACCCGTGAACCAAAACGAATAAAACCATAACGCTCAGCCGCTGT
>JAAYRZ010000070.1 GCA_012518515.1 Alcaligenaceae bacterium | reverse complement strand
TATTTTGGCTTGGCTTCGGAGTTAAGGCCGGATGAGCATGGTGGTGCGTTATGTGATAAAAAAATCGACGCCTTTGCTTATACCGTGGGACACCCTTCGGCCAATATTCAGGATCCAGCATCAACGTGTGCGGCAAAGTTGATTTCCTTTGAAGGTCCTGTTGTCGACAAGTTAGTAGAAGAAAGGCCATTCTACGCCAAAGCCGTCATACCAGGTGGACTATATCAAAATAACCCCGATGATATCCATACCTATGGTGTCTTGGCGACGGTAGTGACGTCATCTGCGCTAGAAGAGGATACGGTTTATAAACTAGTAAAAACAGTCTTTGAAAATTTAGATGATATTAAAAATTTACATCCAGCTTTGGCTAATCTCAAAAAAGAAGATATGGTGCAAAATGGCCTGACCGCACCGTATCATCCGGGGGCGGAAAGGTATTACAAAGAAGTGGGTTTGTTACCTTAAGATTTTTTAGTGAGACTTTTTAAATTAATAAAATGATAAAAGTGCCTCGAGTTTTTGAGGCACTTTTCTGTCTTTTCTTATAAGATAGAATCTGCAGAACGCTTAGCGATTATTCTTCTTATTTATTCCTTGCCGGGGGCTCCTATGGCCAAACACTTCAAGTCACGATGTAATCAGTGGATGTTATCTTCCTTGTTAAGTGTGTTAGCGCTTAGTGGGAACGCCAGTGCGCAGAGTGCCGCGATGGTGACGGCTGTGGTGCCTAATGGCACGGTAGCGCGAGCTGATTTTGTACGGATCACCTTTGACCGCGAGGTGATGAGGCTAGGTAGTGAGGCGATTGATCCCTTTATTGTGGAGTGTGAGGACGGGCGAGTAGCGGGTTCTGGGAAGTGGCCGGATAATCGGGTGTGGCAATATGATTTTGCCACTGCTATTAGTGAGCCTAAGAATTGCCTTATCCGTAATAATCCGGACTTTGAAGATATTGATGGTCAAGCGCTAACGCTTGATGAGTATAAGTTTACGACCGGTGAGTTGACAGTGAGTGCCAGACCTTGGCCAAAAACACAAAATATTCATGAGGATCAGCACTTCGTACTCACTTTCAATGGCATGGTGCCTAGTGAGCAGCTTGAGCAGCAAGGTTATTGTGCGGTCGAGGGGATTGGTGAACGTCTACCGCTCAAGGTGATAGCAGCTAGTGAGGTAGCTGCTTATTTGGATACTTTTTGGAGTTCATCTAATCCTGATTGGACTCAAATCGTGCATTGCGGTCGCAGACTGCCTGCAGGTGCGGAGGTAACGGTGGTGCTTGAGGCTGGGTTAAGCACGGAGTTTGGCCATGCACTAGGGCAGACACAGCTCTTTGACTATGAGGTGAGAGAGGAGTTTCAGGGCACGATTAGTTGTCAACGATTAAGACAAGGTGAGCCTTGCATGCCTTTATCCGATATCAGGATAGGTTTTAATGCACTGGTGGAAGCGGAGCAATTAAAGCAACTTCGTCTAAATGTTAACGGTGAGCTGCATAAGCCTTCAAGTACCGGCGGTGATAGTGCTTATGAAGAAAATATGGCTGATGAGGCGGTATTTAAAGGACCATTTCCGCAGCAAGCAGAATTACAAGTAGTGGTGCCTGAGGGGTTTGTCGATGACTTAGAGCGAAGTCTGCGCAATCTCGATAGTCTGACTCAACCCTTTATTCTAGATGAGATGCCGCCCCTTGCTAAGTTTGCCAAACAAGAATTTGGTATTTATGAGCTATTTAGAGACGAGGAACAGACCTTAGCCGTGCTGCCAGTGACTCAGCGTCGTTTGGCTCATGAACAAAGTGCTGGGTCGAGCTATCTTGAGAATCTCAACACGCGTAATGATGCTGAAGTCATGCGTTGGATGCGACGTTTTGAGCGTCTGGATGAAGCCACGGTGGATACAGTGGCGATTCAGGACATTATGAATGATAACGCTAAAATCCGTTGGGGTGACCATAATACCCCGCAGATTGATACGCGCTCTGTATCAATTTTTACTACTGAGCAAAGTGGTATTGAGCAGATTGAGTTGCCGTCAATGGATCTCAGTCTGGAAGGTGATGCTGAGGTGATTGGCATACCCTTGAAGCAAAGTGGTTTTCATGTGTTGCAGCTACAATCGCCTACGCTGGGTGGTGCATTACTGGAAAATGGTGAAACCATGTATGTGCGCACTACCGCCTTATTGACTAATCTAGCTGTGCATCTTAAATACAGTCCCGAGGATTTTTTAGTCTGGGTGACTCGCCTTGATACGGGTGAGGTGGTACCTAATGCCAACGTCAAGATATCCAGTTGTGAGGCCAGATTATTACACAGTGGTACAACAGATGAGCAAGGTCGTCTTTATATCAACCAGGCCGTGCCAAGAAATAGAGATTGCGCCTATACCCAAGTAGGTGAGTATTTTGTTTCTGCTACCTTGGATGCGACTCATCCGGCTGCGTTAGGGGTTGAGCAATATAGCTTTGCTTTGAGTAGTTGGCAGGATGGGATTGAACCGTGGCGTTTTAATATTAATAATTATCTCTATGGCCAAAGTGATAGTGGTCGTTTGGTCGAGCATAGTTTTTTTGATCGCCCTCTGTATCGTCGTGGGCAAATTGTCGCTATGAAGCATTATTTGCGTGTACTAGATAAATATACCTTGGCTTTACCCCGAGCCAGTGAGTTGCCTGACAAAGTGCGTGTTCGACATGAGGGTAGCGGTGACCAATATGATTTCGCTGTGCAGTGGGTACCAACTCCCAGTGGTGGTCTCAGTGCGACGACGTATTGGTCCTTGCCTAAGGCTGCAAAATTAGGCAGTTATCGTCTTAGCTATTTGCGGCAGTCCAGAGAGATTTTGCATAGTACTCAGCGGTTTAGAGTGGAGGAGTTTAAAGTCCCATTTCTTACTGCTTCTATGCAGTTAGGTCTAGAGGGTAGTACGACAGAGCCTGAAAATGAATTAAGCGACAGTAACCAAGCTTCAGTCCTTGTGGCACCGGAATCCTTATCGCTCGACTTACAGTTGAACTATATCAGTGGCGGTCCTGCGGCTGACTGGGATACTGAAGTCTCCGCAATGATAGGGGATACGTACTTAAACTTTGAGCAATACCCTGAATATCGCTTTGCGTCTACTTTATTAGAAGATGAAGAAAGCCATAGCGATGAGGTTGAAGCTGATAGGGTGTTTTTAAAGCAGCAAGCCTTAGCACTAGATGAAGAAGGTAGAGGTCACTTCCTGATTGATGATATTCCACCAATAAAAAATGTGTCCAGACTACGGGTTGAAAATGGTTTTATGGACCCTAATGGTGAACTGCAAACGATGCAACAAAGCGTGATGTTGTGGCCTGCTGATTTAGCCATCGGAATGCAGGTAGATAGCTTTGATCAAGGGGATACATCAGCAGAGATTGAGCTACTGTTACTTAATTCGGCGGGTGAAGTGATGGTTGAACATCCGGTGACCGTGAGTGCTTTACAACAGCATTACTATGCGGTTCGTAAGCGTTTAGTTGGTGGTTTTTATAGCTATGACGGAACGGAGGAAACAGAAAATCTAGGCGTGGTGTGCGAGGGTCAGACTGATGCAGAGGGTAAGTTTTCATGCGAGGTAGAACAACGCTTTAAGGGTAGAATCATTTTCCGTGCTCAGGCTGAAGATGGGCAGAGTCGAATCGTTAGTAACTCTTCTACTTCGTACTTTAGTGGTTGGGGTTGGTTAGGGTCAGCGGACCATGATCGTATTGATATTGTGTCGGATAAAAAAACCTACCAACCTGGTGATACGGCGACTCTACAAGTTCGTATGCCTTTTCAGAAAGCAACGGCTTTGCTAACCCTTGAGCGTGCAGGTATTTTAACAACCGAAGTGC
Source organism: Alcaligenaceae bacterium (assembly GCA_012518515.1). Lineage (GTDB taxonomy): Bacteria > Pseudomonadota > Gammaproteobacteria > Burkholderiales > Burkholderiaceae_B > Oligella. Next base: position 6,046 of record JAAYRZ010000070.1, on the reverse strand, counting down.
ATGAGTTAAGTGCTGAGGATCCAAATATCCGTCTGGAAGTGGGTAAGAACTGGTATCCCAATATTTACGTATCAGTTTTAGCGGTGCGTGGCCGTATTGAGGATGATGCCGTGACGGAACCGCAGCCACGTATCACCGGTTTAATTGATTTGAATAAGCCGAGTTTCCGCTACGGTATCACGGAGCTCAAAGTAGACGATCCGGATAAGCAGTTTAAGCTTGAAATACAGTTAGATAAAAATAACTATCAATTAAGAGAAAAAGCCAACGCCACCATCAAAGGTTATTTACACGATGGTAGTCCGGCATCCAGAGCCTCTGTCGCCGTAGCGGTAGTAGATGAGGCTTTACTCGAGTTGGCTGCTCATGAGAGCTCCAGCATTATTCAGGCGATGCGTAAGGAGCGTGGCTATTCGGTGGTGACTGCAACTGCTCAATCGGAGGTGGTAGGGCGTCGCCATTATGGACGTAAAGCTGTAGCAGCCGGAGGTTCGGCAGCGGATTTAGCTAAACGGGCGGGGACGCGTGAGCTATTTGATACGCTCTTGTTATGGCATCCTTCAATTGAACTGGATGCCAATGGTGAGGCGACGATTCCTATACAGCTTAATGACAGCATTTCACGTTTTAGAGTGATTGCGGTGGGTGACTATGGTGTAGATCGCTTCGCTGAGGCTAAAGCAGATTTTACTAGCTCTAAAGACTTGCAGTTAATTTCTGGTATACCGATGTTGGTACGTGAGCAGGATAGTTATGACTTAAGTCTGACGTTACGTAACACGACGGATAGAAACCTGAACGTGCTGCTTGGAGGTAGTAGTAGCGGAGCACTAGCTACTAGTTTAGCTGAGCAGGAGGTAACTCTAGCGGCTAAGCAATCTCGCACTATTCGTTGGCCGATCACCTTAGACATGATGTCAGCTAGACATTTTGATCAAGAAGTAGCGGGGGCAGATAAAAAAGCCATTCAATGGCATTTCTTTGCGCATGAGAAGGAGATTAGCGGTGGCCGAGAGGATAATCTTCTCAGTGACAGCCTCAAAATAACCCAGGAGGTTCAACCGTTGGTGCCTATCACGGTGCGTCAGTCGACTATGTTGTCATTAGATGCGGAAGCCGAGAACAGTACGATTAGTCTAGGTTTGCCAGATGCAGCGTTGATGTTAGATGGTCAGCCAGTCGGTGGGGTGACGGTGCAGTTACAGCGGAGTTTATTAGCTCAGAGCGATGAGCTTAGACAGTGGTTTATGAACTACCCTTATACATGTTATGAGCAACTAGCCGCTATTGCGGTAGGGCTTAATGACCAAGAAGCTTGGGATAGTCTGATGCTAGAGCTTCCGCAGTATTTGGATGCTCAGGGCTTAGTGAAGTATTTCCCGGGGGCGAGAGTTAAAGGTAGCACGAATTTGACGGCGTACCTGCTGAGTTTATCAGCACATGCCAAGCGTGTTGGTTTGAACTTTGAAGTACCACAAACGCATAAGGAACGCATGTTAAATGGGCTGGTAGCTGCTTTTGAAGGGCGTCTTGACACACAACTACCAGACGGTCAATGGCGTTGGAGTTATCGTTTGGCTGCTTTAGCGACTTTGGCCGAATATGGTCAAGTGACGGCTCGAACCGCTTTATCCTACTATGAACAGCATAGTCAGTGGAATATGAGTGACTGGGTTAACTGGTTAGTCATTGCACGTAGCTTAGAAGCGGCGGAGATGGCAGAGATTGCCAATACGGCCAAAGCTAATTTACTGGCACTCTTAAGCCGTGAGGGGCAATTGCTCGTGCCACAGTCTAATAACCTCACCAATACGTGGTGGACGATGTTTAGCCGAGAGGCTAACCTAGCAAAATTGCTGTTTGTTGTTAGCGATGATGAGGAGTGGTCGGCAGATATTCCCTATCTCTTAAATGGTCTAGTGAGTCTTCAACGCTATGGTCATTGGGGCACTACGGTGGCTAATAGTTACGGCAAATTAGCGATGCAACGTTATGCAGCTATCCATGAAGCGACAATGCCTTTGGGTAGATTGGAGGCGACCTTGAGTAGTGACGGTAGCGTCATAGATAGTGCTGCGACGAACATAGAGATGGAAATAACTTCTGACTCTTTTAAAGATGAGGCTGTCAAGAAGCTGCCATCTATCCCTTGGGCTACTAAATCTGATAATACCTTAAGTCTTGATTTCCAAGGAGAGGGCAAGCTTTGGGCTACCGTCAGTGCACATGCGGCAGTACCTTTGTTAGAGGCTAAGTATGCCGGCTATCATTTGGAGCGAGAGGTTTTACCGGTAGTGCAGAAAAAACCTGGACAGTGGACTCAAGGCGATGTGTATCGTGTGACCTTGAACATCCAGGCTAATTCGCCGATGACGTGGGTAGTTGTTAACGATCCTATTCCTAGTGGGGCAACGATTTTAGGTTCAGGTCTTGGTCGTGATAGTGTAATTTTACAGGAACAGTCTCGTCAGCAAGCTGCTGCTAATCAAGCAGATGGCGAGAGCGGGGAGTTTAATTATTGGCGTAGTTGGCCCACCTATGTGGAACGAGCTACTGATAGTTACCGTGTATATTATGACTTTCTAAGACAGGGTGAAACGCAGATTGAATACACCGTCAGGTTGAATCACTCGGGTGAGTTTAATTTACCACCGACTCGGATTGAAGCACTTTACAATCCTGATGTGTATGGAGAATGGCCTAATTCAGATGTATTTAAGGTTCAGGCTAATCAATAGGTGCTAAATAGCCATGATGAAGTTAAGAGCTGCATCGGGAGGGAGTATGAGGCGAGGCTTAGTCTATAGTCTTTATGCCTTATTGGGGCTAGGACTATTGATGATGATTGGCCTAGTCGTCGCTCGTTTAGCCTTACAGCAGGCAGCTCCTAGTTCACTACCAAGTTATGCTGAAACGAAGGCCATCTCCCAATCTTCTTATATTGAATTACTTGATCGAGAGGGTCTTGTACTGGATCGTCTGCGTCAGGATTTTAATAGACGGCAGGGAGAATGGCTATCGTTGGATGAGATATCCCCGGCTCTAATTGACGCCGTTTTACGTTCTGAGGATAAGCGTTTTTATCAGCATGCCGGAGTGGACTGGTGGGCTCTACTGAATGCAACACAAGCGCATCTAGGTCAAAAGCTTCGAGCGCTAGTTGCTCAATCTGATAACCGTACGTCAGGTCGTGGTGGTGCCTCAGGTATTTCAATGCAATTGGCGGCTATGTTGGAGCCTGAGTTACAGGCGAGAGGCAAGCGCAGCTATGCTCAAAAATGGCAGCAGTTAGCAACGGCCTTGGAACTTGAAAAGCACTGGACCAAGGATGAGATTTTAGAAGCATATTTAAACCTTTTACCCTTTCGAGGAGAGTTGATAGGTGTTGCAGCTGCTACAGAAGCTTTTTATGGTAAATATGCTTTTGGCTTGAATCCACGTGAGGCAGCCTTATTAGCCGTTATGGTTAGGGCACCTAATGCATCGCTCGACCGCTTGACTGAACGGAGCTGTGATTTATTGCAGACGATGGGGCACGCACAGCAATGCGATAGTTTGGGCCATTTTGTGAGCTATTACCTGAGTTTGCCTCATCCGACTGTGTTGGACCGTCAACATGAAGCGCCACATCTAGCTCGCTATGCTCGTCAGTGGGCGACACTTCACGAGCAAAAAGAAGTACAGAGTACCCTGGATGCTGATTTGCAAAGAAAAGCTATGTCCTTGGTCAAACAGCATTTGAGTGAATTAAGTGAGGTGACCGTTCAGGATGCAGCCGTGGTTGTACTGGATAATCAGAGTGGAGACATTTTGGCTTATGTTGGCTCTTCCGGTGAGATGAGTGGGGCAGCAGAAGTTGATCATGTACGTGCGCTGCGTCAGGTGGCTTCTACTCTTAAGCCTTTTTTATATGCTCAGGCGATTGATGAGAAAAGACTGACGGCGGCAAGTTTATTGCATGATTCACCGATTAATTTATTGGCCGGTGAGGGCTTATATATTCCTCAAAATCATGATAGAAACTTTGTCGGTTGGGTAAGTGTGCGTACGGCCTTGGCTTCATCTCTTAACATCCCAGCTGTGAGGACCTTATTGGCAGTAGGTGTTGCGTCTTTTTATGACAAGCTCAAACAACTACAATTGCCTTTGCAGCAAGATAGTGACTTTTATGGCTTTAGTCTGGCATTGGGTGCGGCTGATATGGATTTATTAAGTCTCACTAATGCTTATCGAGTTCTCGCTAATCAGGGGGTTTATAGCCCTGTCTGGTGGAATCAACAAGAGAAGCCGGCAGCATCACAGCATCGGGTGTTTTCATCGGAAGCGAGCTGGATCATTGCTGATATACTTTCAGACCGACAAGCTAGGGCCTATACCTTTGGCCTAGACAGTGTGCTGACCACCCCTTTTTGGACGGCGGTTAAAACCGGGACAAGTAAGGATATGCGTGATAATTGGACCGTTGGTTGGTCGGCGCACTATACCGTAGGGGTATGGGTTGGTAATAGTGACGGACGCAGTATGCAAAATGTATTGGGCGTGAGTGGAGCAGGGCCGATTTGGCATGATTTGATGCATTATTTGCATCAGTCTCGTGACTCCAAAGCCCCTGTCATGCCTACTGAGCTAGTGACTGAGTCAGTGCAGTTTGTCGGTATTGATGAAGCATCGCGACAGGAGTATTTTTTAGCAGGCACGGCAATGCAACAGGTGGTGGCGCTAGCTTCTGAAGCGAATCAGCAGCAAGGTGTTGCTCGCATTAAAATACAAAGTCCAGTGGATGGCACGATTTTAGCTTTGGACCCAGATATTCCGCTTAATGCACAAAAGTTGTTTTTAAAAGCAACGATATCACAAAGTGATGCACGGGCTGAGAGCTTGCGTTGGTTTATTGCCGATGATGAGATTGGTAGCGGTAGTGGTAACCTTTGGTCACCAAAGCGGGGGCAGCACCGTATTGTATTAAAAGATAAAAATGCTAAGGTATTAGATCAGGTTTTTATTTCGGTAAGATAAGGATAAAACAAGAGGATTGATTATGACGGATAGTACGTTGAAAGTTGCTGTGGCGCAATTTCCGGGTAGTAATAATATTGAAGAAAATAAAAAGTACATCAGGGATTTGAGTCAGCAAGCAGCAGATGCAGAGGCTGAGTTATTAGTATTTCCCGAAGCGGCAATGTGCTCATTCAGTTCTGAGTTGCATGAGTTAAAGCAGATAGCAGAGCAGCACTCTCCAGCTTTTATCGAGTTCATGCAAAGCTTAGCTAAGCAACACAGTTTAGCCATTGTGGTGGGTGTATTAAACGCTTCAGAAAGTGTAGATGACGAGCGTGTGGTCAATCAGTTGATTGCGATTAGCCAAAGCGGTGAGATTATTACGCGCTATACCAAGGTTCATCTCTATGATGCATTTAGTTTTAAAGAGTCAGATAAGGTGCAGCCGGGTGCTATTTATCCTGATCAGAGTGAGTTGAGTTTATTTGACCTCAATGGTTTCACGATTGGTTTAGTGAATTGCTATGATTTACGCTTCCCAGAGTTGTCAAGAAAATTGGCGATTGCGGGTGCGGATATCTTATCCCTCAGTGCGGCTTGGCTTGCAGGACCTTATAAAGAAATGCACTGGGAGACTTTATCGCGTGCTCGTGCCATTGAAAATACCTGCTATGTGCTGGCGTGTGGGCAGACGGCACCCAAAAATACCGGTCAAAGCATGATTATTGACCCGATGGGGGCGATCTTAGCCGGTGCCGGTGAGGAACCGGGGCTGATTGTACAGACCTTAAGTAAAAAACGTATTAAAAAAGTGCGTGAGATACTGCCTTGTCTGGAAAACCGCCGCTATGATGTTTAGCGATTGATTTCTGTAGGATTAGCGACGGTCAACATGTTAAAATCCGTCTAGTTAAGAATCATTACTATTTAAATTTGTTTAGGAGAATTTGATGGCATTAGTCTCAATGCGTCAGTTATTGGACCACGCGGCCGAGTATGGCTATGGTATCCCTGCTTTTAACGTAAATAACTTAGAGCAGGTTCAGGC
>JAAYRZ010000004.1 GCA_012518515.1 Alcaligenaceae bacterium | reverse complement strand
ACAAAAAAATAGACGTCAATAAATCGACGTCTATTTTATCAAACTGGTGCCCGAGGCCGGAATTGAACCGGCACGCCTTGCGGCGGGGGATTTTGAATCCCCTGCGTCTACCAATTCCACCACTCGGGCGACGCATATATTTCAAAACTATGAAATATTATGGAAGATAGAATTATATTCTTTTTTTCTTTACATAGCCAGATAATTTTTAATTTTTCTCAAAAAGTTTTTCTTTCAATAAAAAATAATAACTATTGATTAAATTCAACTTCAACCTCATATTTTTTATACGAAAATAAAATATCGAACTCTCTTGTCGACTTTCAGTCTAATTATTTTTAATACAAAGGCTTTACCAAGATGTCTAAGCAGCTAAACCCACTCGACGCATTAGCTAAAGCACTAGTCAGTCAATTCCACCCTAAGATGCTGATGGCAGTACTCATGCCCTTTGGCGTGATGGTACTAAGTTTAATCCTACTGCTTTTAGTAGCTTGGGGACCTCTGGATAGCTGGTTTATTAGTAGTGCCAACACGTGGGGTTGGTTTGCCAGCATTACCTCACTATGGGGTATGAGCACTGTCAGTGGTTGGTTGAGTGGCTTTATTGCTTTTATCGCTTTACTGGCCATCAGCGTGGTGATTGGCCTAGCCGTTGCTGCGGTTGCGGTTACACCACTCGCTGTGAGCTTACTTAGCAAAACACACTATCAAGACCTAGAAAAACGCGGTAAGTTTATCGATTCGCGCAGCATATTGAACGCAGTCAAAGTTGGCGTGATTTTTGTGGTAGGTTGGGTTCTCACCCTGCCCCTCTGGCTGCTGCCTTTTGCCTCAATTATCTTAAGTGTCTTTTGGACTGCTTATGCTTTTTCTCAAATCGCCAAAGTGGATGCGATTACCGAACACGCCTCACCAGCTGAGCGTGCCTTTATCCTCAAAAAATACAATAAGGGCTTCTGGGTCATCGGCTTAGTGTGCGGTGCGGTATGCCTAATTCCCTTTATGGGATTGGTTATGCCAGTGTATGCCATCTTAGCTTGTACCCACTATGGCTTAAGTGCACTGAGAGAGCTGCGCTACGGCGTGGTAGAAGTGGATGCTACAGTTAAAGAAGAATCAAAGGATGTGATCCAGCTACCACATAAGTAATATAGACTTTAAGCCTTGGTATTTAACTTTAAGTTAAGCGCTGAAAAAACAAATAAAAACTTGTTAACAACACAAAAAACGATATACAATGTATATACCACTAAATAGTGCAATAGGAGGACATATATTATGTCAGAGGCAACATTAACTAAGTGGGGCAATGCGACCGGCCTGCGAATTCCACAACCTTTTTTAAAACAGCTTGAACTTCAAGCTGGCGATAAAGTAAACGTTACTTTAAAAAAAGAAGGGCTCGTTATTTCTAAAATAGGTCCAACACTAGAAGACTTACTGCAAGGATGCAATGACTCAAATCGTCACGAGGAATTCTTTAAAGAGCCTTACGGCAAGGAAATGCTATAAATGAACTCCCCAAAGCAAGGCGATATTATTTTTCTTGACTTTAATCCTCAATCAGGACACGAGCAAGCAGGCAAACGCCCCGCTCTAGTCGTCTCTGAGTATTCTTTTAACAAAACAACTGGCTTTGCCGTCGTCTGCCCAATTACAAATCAAACAAAAGGCTATCCTTTTGAGGTGCCTGTATCTGGGACTCAAAAGACGACAGGCTATGTGCTCTCAGACCAATTCAAATCGCTTGATATCAAAGCTCGGGGATTCAAAATAGTAGATAGCGTTGACGACAAAACGTTAAAACTGACACTGAGAAATATATCACTTGTACTAGGACTTAATAAAGCCTAAGTCCCTTCCCAGCTTGGTCCATCAACGTGAATATCAAATATCTCCAGTAAGCGCGCATTCGTATGGGCGACCATCTCTTCAATGGACTGGGGATGATGATAAAAAGCAGGTAATGGCGGATAAATGATACCGCCCATCTCAGTGACAGCGGTCATATTGCGCAGATGCGCTAGATTAAATGGTGTCTCACGAACTACTAAAACTAACTTACGACGCTCTTTTAGATGAACATCTGCAGTACGGGTAATCAGGTTATCAGAGAGACCAATAGCGCAAGAAGCCAGCGTATGCATGGTACATGGTAAAACTAACATCCCGTCAGTCTTAAAGCCACCACTCGCCAGAGTCGCACCGATATCCTTAAAGTTATAGCAATGATCAGCCAAAGCATAGAGCTCATGGCGATCCATACCCATCTCGTATTTTAAATTAACAACACCGGAGGAAGACACCACTAAGTGAGTCTCCACCTCCGGCATTTGCTGAAGTGTCTCAAGCATCCGAACGGCATAAATCGCCCCCGTAGCTCCAGTCACTCCAATGACCAGACGCTTTTTCATAGAACTCAGGAGGTTGCGCCCGCTTCGTCTAATAAGGTTTTGAGCTCGCCATTAGCGCCCATCTCGTCCATGATGTCAGAACCACCAATGAACTCACCCTTAACATAAAGCTGAGGGATAGTCGGCCAGTTAGAGTAAACCTTAATTCCTTCACGCACCTCTTGATCGTCAAGTACGTTAATCGTTACTAGCTTGCGCACGCCTAAATCACGCAAAATGGTAATGGCCTTACCAGAAAAGCCACACTGTGGAAACTGTGCAGAACCCTTCATAAACAATACGACTGGGTGCTCTTTAACAGTATTTTCAATAAAGGTTTGAACATCAGAACTCATTACTAATTCCTTAAAAAATCTTCTACAAATTTAAATATCGGCTCTTCAAAAGATCATAAGCTATATTTAATATAACAGTTTATTTTAGCTTAACTGACAACTATCTTAAAACATAAACCCGAACTTTATAAGTCTTATTTTAAACCACCCGTAATTCTCTCAATAGCAGCTAGGTCCTTTAAGCTTTGGACCTGATGAAAGTCTTTTTGTTTCAATAACGTTCTGATAGCCTCTGCCTGTTCCCAGCCATGTTCCATCCAGAGCGCCGTTGGTATGTTTGCGGTAGATTTTAAAAATTGCGGTGCCTCATCAATCAAACGACGAATCAAGGCCAAACCATCCGCAAAATCAGTCAGCGCCATGGTCGGTTCAAAGCGCACATCTCCCTGCTCCAGATGCTCATCCTGACTATCAATATAAGGCGGATTAGAAACAATCAAATCAACGCTATTTTTATATTGTTCTAGCGCATCAAACAAATCGCTTTGTATAAACTTGACATCAGTCGCTAGTAATTGAGCGTTTTCCTGAGCGACCTGCAACGCATCAGCACTCAAGTCAGTGGCAATAAGCTCCGCCTCTGGACAATAATGCTTGATGCTGATAGCGATGATGCCACTACCAGTACCCACATCGAGAACACGAGGCTTTTCAACTCCTTGTTCTTTTAATTTCTTTAAAAAGCTAAGAGCCGTCTCGACTAACAGTTCTGTCTCAGGCCGTGGTATGAGCACTGCTGGAGTCACCTTGAAACTCAAACCCATAAACTCACGATGTCCCAAAATATAGGCCATGGGCTCACCAGCCAAACGTCGCTCAAAGAGCTGTTGCAATTGCTCTTTGATGGTTGGCTCTAACAGCTCATCATCATGCGCAATAAACCATGAACGTGGTTTTTGATAAACAGACTCCAACAACATCCTTCGTTCTAGCAAAGGTAATTGTTGGAGTCTTAATACATCCCTAATAGTCTGGCAATGCTGCAACAAATTACTCACCAGCCAAGGCCGCCAGTAACTCTGCTTGGCGCTCAGCCATTAAAGCACCGGTTAACTCATCTAAAGAGCCATCCATAATTTGCTGTAACTTATACAGAGTCAAATTGATGCGGTGGTCGGTGATACGCCCTTGAGGGTAATTATAGGTACGAATTCGCTCAGAACGATCCCCCGTACCTACTAAACTCTTACGTTCAGCCGCTTCCTCAGCCTCTCTTTCCTGACGCTGAATATCATTAATTCGCGCTGCTAACACACTCATGGCCTGTGCTCTATTTTTATGCTGAGAACGGTCATCCTGACACTCAGCCACAATACCAGTTGGAATATGGGTAATACGCACCGCCGAGTCGGTTTTGTTCACGTGCTGACCACCAGCACCACTCGCGCGGAAGGTATCAATACGTAAATCGGCTGGATTTAACACCACATCAGATAGCTCATCCGCTTCGGGAATCACCGCCACGGTGCAAGCCGAGGTATGCACACGGCCCTGAGATTCTGTCTCTGGCACACGTTGTACACGATGAGCACCCGATTCATACTTTAAGCGACCGTAGACGCCATCACCATCAATACGGACAATCACCTCACGATAACCGCCTAACTCCGATGGTGCCTCTGAGATAAACTCAACTCGCCAGCCCATTTCCTCGGCATAGCGTGTATACATTCTTAATAGATCGCCAGAAAACAGCGCACTTTCATCACCACCGGTACCAGCACGAATTTCTAGGAACACACTACGACTATCGTCTGGATCCTTGGGTAGTAATTCGATTTGTAGGGCATCCTCCAGCTCTTCAAGCTTATCTTTGAGCAAATGATATTCTTCTTCACCCATTTCCTTAAGCTCAGGATCTTTCATCATCTCTTGAGCTGCTGACATATCAGCCTCTGCGCTTTCATACTCATTAAAAAGCTGTACCACGGGGTCAATTTCCGAGCGCTCGCGCGAAAGCTTACGGAAATTATCCATATCATTAACAGTCTCAGGCTCGGATAACATCGCATCCACCTCAAGCAGGCGGTGTGACAATTGCTCTAAGCGGGAACGCATTGAGTCTTTCATAATTATTAACTATTCTAAAAAAGGAAGGATTGTGTAAATAGGAAGATAAAGCACCCGACGCTTAAATAAGAAGATCGGGCGCAAGAGAGGGCTATGAGCAGCTTAGCTAATGCTCATCCTCGAAGGGAAATAACTGTGGAACTACTTCTAATAACTCATGACGCTCCGCACCTTCGGAACGATTTAAACGCGACATGGGCGCATGCAAATACTTCTGAGTAAGGCTGCGAGCCAAATACTCCAAGACCTCATCAGGATCCTCACCTCTGGCTAATAAGCGACGTGCCTTAGCTAACTCAGTCTGACGTAACTTCTCGGCGCTACTATTAAGATCCTGAATCATCGGCACCACTAGGCGGCGTGACTCAAGCCACTGCATGAAGTTAAGTACTCGCGCATCAATAATGGCTTCGGCCTGACCGACAGCCTGCTGACGAGAGTCCTGACCCATCTGCACATAACGACCTAAATCGTCAACTGTGTATAAATAGATATTATCAAGCTTATCAACCTCAGGCTCCACGTCACGAGGTACCGCTAAGTCAACCATCACGACTGGCTTAGAGCGACGCTTGCGACTGACCTTTTGCACCATACCCAAGCCTAAAATAGGCAGGGTCGAGGCCGTACAGGAAACAACCACATCAAACTTATGTAAATGCTCGGGCATCTCGGCTAACTTCATGGTCTTACCATCAAAGCGAGAGGCTAAGAGCTCACCCCGCTCAGGAGTGCGGTTAGCAACTGTGATGGAGCGAGGGTTAGCACCCGCAAAATGCGCTGCACAGAGCTCAATCATCTCGCCCGCACCAATAAACAGTACATCGCTATTTTTAAGATCACCAAAGACGCGCTCAGATAAACGCACGGCTGCGGCAGCAAAAGATACGGACTGTGAACCGATCGCTGTATTAGTACGCACCTCTTTAGCAACAGAAAATGTACGCTGAAATAACTGATGTAAGGTAGAACCTAAGGTGCCAGCCTCATCAGCTGCACGCACGGCCGTCTTAAGCTGACCGAGAATCTGTGCCTCACCCAAAATCATGGAGTCCAGACCACTCGCCACACGGAAAGCATGACGCACGGCACGGTCCTGATCGAGCTGATAAATATAAGGCCTTAACTCATCGTCTTTAAGAGAATTAAAATCAGCTAACCAAGCTGGGATATCTTCAGCTACTGCCTCATCGGCCGCACAGTAAATCTCAGTGCGATTACAGGTAGAGAGAATAGTCGCTTCTTTGACCGAGTTACCAAAGGTGGAGCGCAAGCCATGTAAGGCCGGCAATACAAGATCGCCAGCCATCGATACCCGCTCCCGTACATCAACAGGAGCTGAGTGATGATTTACGCCAAATGTTAAAACACCTGTGGACATATAATTTCAAAAAAACCTATGTAATAATCGATAAAACAACTGCAGAATACCGCTAGGATGTGTAAGTATTTAGATTACAAAGAGAAATACGAACGGCAGTTGTTGAGAATATGCTCTTTATTATAAGCTGCTTAGCATTAATGCACAAATTGAAAAGATTAAACACATTCATATAATTCAACAATAAGCGACAGCTTATGAGAAAAATCAAGATATTTAACTTAATACCAAGCAGAAACCCGTTTAACGAAACTCTCACATTCATTTAACCGAAAGCACCTCGTTTAAATTTATATTTAAAACTTCAACCACAAAGCGGCATCATTGAAAAACTCTATGCATATCGTCATTTAGGTGTAGATATACCCCCTCATCATATATTTTGACAAAGACGCTCTTATCTTGCACATAAGTTATTTTTCATCATGTTACTCTGAAACCTCGATCAAATCTGCTTCATAAAACTTTAATTTTAAAGTATTTTTAATTTAAACTTGAAGCATTCAAAAATGTGATTATTCGAAGACAAATCTCGCAAGGAGGCTAGATCATGAAATCACTACTTACCACCCCCCTATCCATCCTCACCGCTGCACTCGCTTTATCAACCTCGGTTAATGCAGCTTCACTTGAAGAAATCAAAGAACAGGGCTATGTACGTATCGCCGTCGCCAATGAGATTCCCTATGGCTATGTAACACCATCGAATGAAGCAAAAGGCGCTGGCCCCGATATTGCCAAACTCATCATGAAAAACCTCGGTATTGATGAAATTCGCTGGGTAACCACTGGCTTTGGCTCACTTATCCCAGGCCTCAAAGCAGACCGCTTCGATATGGTGGCTGCTGAGATGGCGATTCTCCCACAGCGCTGCAGCGAAGTTCTCTTCTCTGAGCCAAACTCATCCTATGGTGAAGGACTTTTAGTTGCCAAGGGCAATCCTAAAGATATTCACACCTATGAAGACTTTTCGAATAGTGATCTAAAAGTCGCTATTATGGCGGGTGCTGACCAACTAGAAATGATGCAGGCTCTAGGGGTAGATGATAGTCGCATGGTCACTATCGCCAATAATGCAGACTCAATCTCTACCATTGCTACAGGTCGTGCCGACGCCTATGCTGCCACTAGCCTTACCGTCAGTGAGTTAGCTAGCAATAACCGCGTTGAAGCCGCTGCAGACTTTAAAGATCCGATCATTAATGGCAACCCCGTCAGAAGCTGGGGTGGCTTTACTTTCGCACAATCTTCTAGCGACTTACAAGAAGCTGTCAACCAAGAGCTTCAGGAACTCAAAAAAACAGATGAATGGAAAGAAATTTTACTTAGCTACGGCTTTAGCGAAACCGATGTCCAGGAATCATTCAGCCGCACTACCGCACAACTTTGCGAGTAATCTCATCTAAAAAATCATCGCCTAGACAACTAACTCAAATCAACAGGAATCTATCATGGAAGACTGGCTAAACTATGCCGTCCCCCTTCTTGATGGCGCATGGATCACGCTACAACTGACGATCTACTCAACCATCCTCGGTGGTATTGTTTCTTTTATGGCCGGGGTAGGAAGGCTCTCAAGTAATAAGCTAATTAGTTGGTTTTCCATCTGCTTTATTGAGTTTTTTCGTGGCACCTCGCTTTTGGTACAACTATTTTGGTTGTATTTTGCGCTACCGGTTCTCGGTCAAGCCATCGGCATTGATCTACGTATGCCGGCCATGCTTGCCGGGACCGTTGCGCTTGGTTTAAATATCGGCGCTTATGGTGCAGAAGTTGTCCGAGGCGCGATTCAGGCCGTTCCAGAAACACAATATGAAGCCGCAAAAATGCTCGACTTTACGCCTAGACAAACACTCTGGCGCGTTGTGGTACCACAGGCCATACCAGAAATGATGCCTAGCTTTGGTAATCTGACCATTCAGAACCTTAAAGACACCGCACTTGTGTCTTTAATCAGCCTAGGTGACATGGCCTTTAGAGCCGAGCAATTACGTAATTTCACTCAAGATAGTACGACGATTTATACCATGCTGTTATTTATGTATTTTGGTATGGCTCTCATTATTAGCGCACTTATGAAGTTGCTTGAGCGTTATACAACTCGCTGGCGTATAGGGAATATTTAATATGTTATTTGGTATCGAGTGGGACACCACTAATAACTGGACCTTTGCCATTTCAATCCTGCCTATTTTATTAAAAGGCTTGATTGTCACTATCAAGGCTACCGTCATCGGCTTTTTAATCGCCTTAATACTTGGCCTGATACTTGCCGCTTTAAAAAGCGCAAGGCTAAAGTTCATCTCTTGGCCAGCTTATTTTATTACTGAATTTATTCGTGATACGCCGCTGCTGGTACAGCTATTCTTTTTATATTATGTCTTACCAGAGTATGGCATTATTTTACCGGCCTTTATGACTGGCGCACTAGCACTAGGGCTACAGTACAGTGCCTACACATCGGAAGTTTACCGTGCGGGTCTTGAATCCATACCTTACGGACAAACTGAAGCCTCTCGGGTACTGGATTTTACGCCGCTGCATACTTTTATTTATATTATCGTGCCGCAAGCCATACCACGAATCATCCCAGCACTAGGTAACTACCTCGTGTCCATCATGAAAGACGTACCACTTCTTTCAGTCATTGCTATTTTGGAAATTCTTAATATTGCCAAAATCATCGGTGACAGAACTTTTAACTATCTGATTCCTCTGTCCATGGTTGGAGCCATTTATCTACTACTTACTCTGCTCGCTTCAGCCGCTATCCGTCATCTCGACAAGCGTTTGCCTAAAGAGGGAATACCATTAA
This sequence comes from Alcaligenaceae bacterium, assembly GCA_012518515.1. GTDB lineage: Bacteria > Pseudomonadota > Gammaproteobacteria > Burkholderiales > Burkholderiaceae_B > Oligella. The sequence continues at coordinate 18,638 of JAAYRZ010000004.1, read as the reverse complement.
AATGAACGATCCAATTAATAACGACCCCATTATTACCTTTGAAAATGTCACTAAGAAATTTGGTGATGTCACGATTCTTGATCAACTGAACTTTAATGTTCAGAAAAATGAAAAAGTCACCATTATTGGTCCATCCGGCTCTGGAAAATCGACTATTTTACGTATTTTAATGACGTTGGAAACCATTAATTCAGGGGTTATTTACGTTGATGGCAAGCCATTGTGGCATGAGCATAAAAATGGTGTGCTAGTCCCAGCCAGTGAACGTCACTTGCGAGACATGCGCAAGCAGATGAGTATGGTGTTTCAGCAATACAATCTCTTTCCTCACATGACCGTCAGACGAAATGTCACTGAGGCCCCTATTCATGTCTTAAAGCTTTCTAAGGACGAGGCCAATCATCTCGCTGAAGAGTACCTAGACATGGTGGGCCTGCTGGAGCATGCGGACAAGTTTCCTTCGCAACTCTCCGGTGGTCAGCAACAGCGTGTCGCCATTGCCCGCTCTTTGGCAATGCGCCCTAACATCATGCTATTTGATGAGCCAACATCGGCACTTGACCCAGAACTAGTCGGCGAAGTTTTGACCGTGATTGAGTCTCTTGCCGTCAAACATGATTTGACTATGCTCCTAGTCACTCACGAGATGCAATTTGCCCGTGAGATTTCAGATCGTATCGTATTTATTGATCAGGGAAATATTGTCGAAGAAGGTACTCCGGAAGACGTCTTTACCTCACCTAAAGAAGAAAGGACTCAGGCTTTCTTACAAAACTTTATCAAGGCTTAGAACTAAGCGAAAATTAAAGTTTTTATACTGCAGACAAGACACAAATAATTTTGTGTTCAGTTTTTAGGCTCTCGCCGTACACAAACACACATTGATTCCTTAAAGTAGAAACGGCGAAGAATAAATCTTCGCCGTTTTTTATAAAGCATACTACCTTGTTTAATGTTTAATGCGCTGTTTGACTACAAACACCTGCTTATAACCGGCCGAGAACGCTAGAGCATCTCTAACAACAGCGGAAGCTACCATCGCCACCATAACGTGCATTTACACGGTTACGATAAAACTCTTCATAAGTCATCGGCGTCTGATCAGGATGCTCCTTACCCATGTGCAAAAGGTACACATCGTAATTAGGTACACCAACCATCAGACGAGCTGCTTGTCCTAAATATCTACCTGCTTTCGCAACGTTACTAAACATATTATTTCCTTTTTGAAAGTGGGGGGAGATACTCCCCCCTGTTCATCAAAGCAATACTAATTAATGCGCCGCACCACTGATGATCGCATCTGCGTTAGCAGGAAGTGGCTCATAAGGAGTTTCCTTAGCAGTTACTTCTTCAGTTCTCAATGCTTTCAAGCAATTCTGAATGGTAAAGACAACCATTGCCAAGACCACTACCATGAAGAATGCCATCAGGACACCATCTAACTGGTTATTGAACACAACCTGCTTGACGGACTCAACAGAGCTAAAAGTCGCTGAAGGAACAAAGTCATCAGTAATCAGGCCTTTAAGCTGATTTGCTTTAGCAAAGAAACCAACACCAGGCTCTGGGCTGAATACTTTGAGCCAACCTGCATACATGGTCACAATAACGAGCCAAGTAGCTGGTAAGGCAGGTACCCAAGCGTACTTCTGCTTTTTGAGCTTGAACAACACAACGATACATAACATCAATGCGATCGCTGCCAACATCTGGTTAGTAATACCGAATAGAGGCCACAACATGTTAATACCGCCTAATGGGTCAGTTACACCCATGTATAGGAAGTAACCCCATGCGGCAACGACAAGCCCCGTTGCTAATAAGTTAGCCGGTAAGGAATCAGTTTTCTTAAGCGATGGATTAATCAAGCCTAGCAAGTCTTGAAGCATAAAACGTGCTGAGCGAGTACCCGCATCAACAGCAGTCAGAATAAATAACGCCTCAAACAAAATAGCAAAGTGGTACCAGAAAGACATTGAACCTAGACCACCCAAGATGCTATGGAAAATATAGGCCATACCAACCGCTAACGTAGGCGCACCACCCGCACGAGAAATGATACTCGCCTCGCCCACATCATCAGCAAGCTGAGTAAGCATCTCCGGTGTCACTACAAAACCCCAACTAGTCACGGTCTGTGAAGCAGCTAAAGCTACATCAGCTAATCCATCTGGGTTTAACATACTCAATGGACTATTCATGGCGAAATAAACACCAGGGTCAATAATTGACGCAGCAATCAAAGCCATGATCGCAACGAAAGACTCCATCAACATACCGCCATAACCAATCATGCGAGCTTCTGTTTCTTTAGCTAGCATCTTGGGTGTTGTACCAGAAGAAATCAATGCGTGGAAACCTGATACTGCACCGCAAGCAATGGTGATAAACAAGAATGGGAAAAGACTACCAGACCATACCGGACCATTACCCTCAAAGGCGTACTTAGTCATCGCAGGCATCTGCATATCCGGCATCATGAATACGATACCAATAGCTAAACCGATAATCGCGCCAATTTTCAAGAAAGTAGACAAGTAGTCACGTGGTGCTAACAACAACCACACTGGTAGAACGGCAGCAATGAAACCATAAATGATCAATGCCCATGTTAACTGGATACCATCAAGGTCAAAAATAGGACCCCAAGTTGGATGCTCGGCAACATGACCACCGAAAATAATTGCAAAAACCAATCCTATAATACCGACGACGGAAATCTCAAGGATACGACCGGGACGGATATAGCGTAAATAAATCCCCATGAATACAGCCAGCGGTACAGTAAATGCGACGGTGAACGTACCCCACGGGCTATGAGTCAAGGCCTTGACAACAATCATTGCCAATACCGCTAAAATGATCACCATGATCATAAAGCAAGCAACAAGAGCAACAATACCAGGAATGGTCCCCATCTCTTCCTTGATCAACTCACCAAGCGAGCGAGCATCACGACGGGTCGAGACAAATAACACCATGTAATCCTGAACCGCACCAGCCAGAACCACACCAACAAGGATCCATAGCATACCGGGCAAATAACCCATCTGGGCGGCCAATACCGGACCAACCAAAGGACCTGCACCGGCAATCGCTGCAAAGTGGTGACCAAAAAGCACGACCTTATTGGTCGGCACATAGTCTAAACCATCATTGTGACGAAATGCTGGTGTCATACGAGTGCTATCAGCACCCAAGACCTTATCGGCAATATATAAACTATAAAAACGATAAGCGATAAAATAAACACACACGGCCGCTGTCAGAATCCACATTGCATTAATCGTTTCACCACGATTTAAGGCAATGTATCCAAAAGCGAACGCACCCAAAATAGCCACTAATATCCATATTAAGCGACTAGGCAGGCTCGAGCTTGCTGTTGTTGTCATTTGCGACTCCAAAAAAGTTATACCATTAACCTATTGTTATTCTTTGTGGCAAAACCCTGACTCACGAATCTTGTGAATAACATTGAGAGTTATAATCTTTTTCCTGTAGGTTTCAATAGGTATCTTCGCCAGAGCGCTCTCCGCAGTGCTCCGAAGCAGGCTTTACTTAGCCCTCTTCGATTTAGATCAAGCATAAAAATGGCAGATGTATTTGTAACATCTGCCATCGATTTCTTTGTATTTTAAGGGTTTATCAGTAGATTTACAGTTCCTGGAGCTTATCAAAATCTATTTCTTGAGCATAGGCTTTTTTATCATCCATGGAAGCTGAACCACTAATCGTAATCAAAAAGCGGTTAGCGACAACCAAGGTTAACTCCCCATCTTTACTTTCCATCGCCATTTGTTTACCAATACGGGTCATTTTCCCCATAGACCCTGCGATCATTGGATTCTGAAAAATAGCCATCATTTGCGAGAGCATAGGTGAATCACCCATAATGGATATGTTCAGATTTTCATTAGCTTTACGATATTCGCGTGAAGCTGCCATACCACCACCGAACATCATTGCTCCTTGGGACTGCTCCGCGACTTCATCTGCCTCCCAACCTGTCAAGGGCTCCGGCAAGGTTTGACCTAGCGCTCGTGTATTAAGCTGATTGATTAATTGAGTTGCCATGCTAAGCGCCTGCTTAGCCATGACGTAATCTTGTTGCTGATATGATTCTAGCGCTTCCTTAATCGCGTCTTCTACCTCATCAGCATGGGCAACTCCCCCTGCCCCAAGAAAAATCCCTAGCATCGCAATAGAAACGATTGATTTTTTCATTATTCCACCCTCCAAAAATAAAGCCGAAAAGATCAATCTAAATGTAACACAAAGAAAAATAAAAATAACTGCTATAAACCCTTGTTTTAAATGCACTTTCTGATTTTAATAATTATTAAAAATAAGTTAAAGCGCATATAAATTGATTCCTACTCCACTTAATATGTGTATAAAAAACAACTAAGTTAGATAAAAAAGGATGAAAACCTAGAATTTTTATATAAACTTCAACAAAGTCTTCACATTTATGAAATGTTTATATATAATAACTTCTTTGGCCAGGTAGCTCAGTCGGTAGAGCAGAGGATTGAAAATCCTTGTGTCGGGAGTTCGATTCTCCCCCAGGCCACCAGATTTAAGAGCCCACAAAACATAGTTTTGTGGGCTCTTTGCTTTTATTCCCTCCTCGAATCACTCTAAACTACACCCTCTATCCCTTGGTTTTGAATCAATATCACTGCGTCTTAAGTTGATTAGCAATTTAACTCATTTATGCAAAATAGTTTGAATCCCAACTATATACTACAATTAATCTATGTCAATAAATACTAATAGCAAAGATCATCGAGCAAGTTTTAGCTATCAACTTATGCAACTATCACGTAGCTGGCGACGTCTTGATGAAAAAATCATGGCCGAACATGGCTATCATGATGTTTCTTGGGTACCTTTAATTCATCTTCACGGGGCAGCGCCTATGATGCAAAAGGAACTAGCAGCACGCTGTGGCTTAGACACCTCCAGTCTAGTCCGCTTACTCACACCACTAACTGAGCAAGGTTTAGTAAAACGCACCCCTAATCCTGACGATGGTCGCGCTTGGCTCTTAAAACTGACTAAAAAAGGCAATCAACGCGCAGAGCATATTAACGGCATACTCCGTCAATCAGAAGAAGCCATGCTCAATGCGATCCCTAAAGAACTCATCGAGGCCTTTCTACAAATCACTCAACGTATCAACAACAATATCAATCAGATAAACAATGACCCCTCATATGACCCAAGCGATCGCTAGCCGATTAAAGCTTGATCACGGGAGAATCTATTTTGTCCTGCGTACCTTTGTGGCCGCAGCCGCTGCCTTATATCTAGCACTCATCTTTGGACTAGAGCATCCTAACTGGGCTGTTATGGGTGCTCTAGCTGCCTCTCAGCCTACCCGCGAAAGGCTTTACTTGAGAGGTGCTATGCGAGCAGCTGGCTCGATCATTGGCGCCTTCGCAGGGGTGTTAATCCTACTAATTACTAATGCTGAACCATTCTTTATCATCGCTTTTCTATCAATCTGGGTAGGTACTTGCGTTGCTGGCAGCATTATCTTACGTGGCTTATTTTCCTACTTTGCCGTCGTCTCATCATTCACCGCTGCCATGGTCGTTTTATTAGTGAGTGGCAATCCGGATGATGTCTGGATCTTAGGTACTGATCGCATGCTTACATCGCTAGTCGGAGTTGCTACGGCATGGATCATAGGTGCGCTCTTTGCTCCTCGGGCTGGTAGTCCATATAGCATTGATTATTTTAACAATACATTAGCAGGGCTTTTCGGCCACCTAGCACAACGCTATCAACCTCAACAAGCAGAAAACCATTTGTTCAGCTTGATGAAAATGGAAGCACGACTCAATACAGAAGGTGATGGTTCACGCCGTCGCAACCTGCATATACGCGCTTTTCGACGAAGCTTAACAGCTATGCTAGCCTTAGCCCTCTACCATGGCCGAAAGGAAAAAAGTACACCCTCAATAACCTCAGCACACTTAAAGCACATGCAATCACAGCTTCAAGCAGGAGGGACTCTTTCAGAAACTCTGCCCCTTTTGCGACAAAGTGCTAACTCTGCTGAAGCAGATGACCCTACACTGGCAAACTATTTACAAAAACTAGCACTAGAGCTTGAGGCCTTATTAAAACCATCAAAAAACAATAACTCAACACCTCTTTATCTGCACTATGACTGGCATACCGCTAAAATTGCTTTTTTACGAGTACTTATCGCCTTTTGGGGACTTGGTTTAATCTGGATATTAACGGGATGGGAAGCAGCAGCCTATCTTATTATTTCAGCAACCGTCATGCTATCGGTCTTTTCTTCCGCTGATCAGCAGCTTAATATGATCCGTCAAGCTTCTATAGGTCAAGTGATTGGTATTAGCTTTGGTCTACTCTGTATTGCTCTGATCTGGCCGTTTAGTACCTCAGTCTGGATGGCCACTATCCCTGTCATGGTTATCCTATTTTTTGCATTTGTTGCTTGGGCTCATCCACGATTAACCATCGTCTGTTATGACTTTATCATGTCGATGATGCTGATGCTAAACCCTTGGTTGTTTGCTGAAACAAGCCTAAAAACCGCCTTACCAGTAGGCATTGCCATTTTTTCAGGCCCACTACTTGTCTGGTTATTATTCCATTTCTTATTGCCCGTCGATAGCAATCAAAAAGCAGAGTCAATCCGTCGTTTAATTCGTCATGAATTAGAAGCGATGGCACGTCGTTTCGATAAAATTGACTTAGAACGACAAAGAATCTGGCATGCGAGACTTTATCAGCGTCTTTTACGATTAGCTCAGCTACACTATCTCTCAAGAAATCCTCTCGGTAGCGTTGCTGCTGAAGGCATGGCTTGGTTTGATCTCGCAGACTCTATCGCTATGCTCCATAGCATTCATCAAGAAACCGTACAATCTCCTCGCCTCAAGCGTGCTAGCACCCTCGCTTTACAACGTCTCGAACACCTGAGCAAAAACTCAAAAGCAGCTGCCCGCGCCTTAAAACTCGTTTTAAAAGAGTTACCTGAAGACAACTACAGTAAAGAAACTATGCAGCGCGCTGCTAACTTCCTTGCGAGACAGTAATTGCTTCTTAGTTTTACACGTGGTTAAACATGTTTAAAGCAATTTGAATTTCAGCTAAAGTATTAGATAATAAGGAATTAGCCTATCTTTTAATGATTATTCGGAGCAGCCCTCATGCCCAAAGTTGCCAAACAAGACTTATCTATCGAAGAATTACAATTACTTAAAATTCGCGATGAATGCTATGACATGGTCAAAAACAGCTCCCTTTTTTCTGGAGCAGTTGCGGCTGTCCCCATACCTGGTATCGATATTGCTACTGACGTATCTATTCTAATGAAGCTTATCCCCCGAATTAATAAAAAATTCGGTCTCTCAGCCGAGCAAATTCAGGAATTAGACCCGCAACTTAAGGAACTGACACTTATTGCCATCACAAAAATTGGCACTAACTTAATTGGTAAGTTCATCACCCGAGAAGCCGTAGTAAAAACAGTCACTACGGTAGGGACTAGAGCCGCGACTGCAGCCACCGCCAAAACTGGCTTCAAGTATGTACCTTTTTTAGGTCCTGCGCTAGCTGGTGGTATTAGCTACGGTGCAATGCGCTTTGTGGGTCGTGCCCATGTCAATGACTGCTATCGAGTTGCCTTAGAAGTTGTAGAGCGCCAAAAGCAACTAAGCGTTGATGCAGCAAAAAATAAGGACGCCCACTCAACATAATGAATAGACGCCCTTAACAAGACTAATGCGCAAAAGCTAAACTATCGCTTTGGACAAAATGTCTCGGCAACCTGTAAAACCACGCTTTCTTCAGCACTATCTCTCAGACTAAAACCACCACTAACCAGATGAGACACTCGCTTGATGCGCTCGCCCATGGCATCGACCTGCGGATAATAAGCTGCATCCCTAAAGGACACATGTTGCTTTTGACAATCAATGACGGCCTCACCCCTAACCGATTTAAACCCACTCTCTTGCTCTTCTTTAAAGTTTAATAAGCCCTTAAAAAAGACCTGTTCGTTCTCAACACGAATACTCTGTAAAGGTAAAATCAATTGCTGGCCAAGCGCACGATACTCGGCTTGTTTAGTCAACGTATATAGTGGCAAAGGGCTGCCATCAGCATCAAGATAAATAGCCTCACCTTCACCCACAAAAAGTATTTTTTGTTCACGTTGTGGTGAGCTTAACGTCAAAACGCGTGTCGACTCATCCCAACTCAAAGTGCCTTCCGTCATGACAGCAGGTGCCGGTCGGTCCTGATAAAACTCCCGCATACGAAAGGTTGCATCATTATGGAAAATCAGATCAACCTCTATCCCTGGACATGAAGCGCAAGGAATGACCCCGCTCCAACGACCATCCCAATCGACAACTTCAGGCGTGGGATCGCTAAAATGTTGCCCTGAAGGAGTCTCTGATGAAACTGACTGCCTAGCACTAGACCCTAAATCAACAGGCTGAGTATTATTACTAAGGCATGCAGTCATCATAATGGAGACAACGCCTAGCAAAGAAAATGCTATTTTTTTCATCGAGCTTCCCAAGAATTTATTATAGATATAAACAAGTTTTTGCTGCGCTCTTTTTAATACATAATTAGCACAAGCGCTGCCTTACACCTCAAAGCACCTTATTTGAGCTAGTTACTCCTTAGGAGCATTAGGATGAATTTCAGTCTGAATCACTGTTTCTTGGAAATGAATAGAATCATCGCCAACCTCAGTCACCTTGACCTCTTGTGCTGTGACTCTAATCTCTGCATTTTGATTTAACGCATCTGTTGCATCAACGTCAGCCGCTGTTTGGGCAATAGCAGTTGATACTAAGGCTGCAGAAGCAGCTAAAATAAAGGCTAGTTTTTTCATCGTTTTCTCCTGGTTGATGATAATGAAATAAGCTGCTTCTCCTTATGAGTATGCAACTCGTGCCTGTTACTAATGTCTGAGTGTACTTGATCTATTTATTTTCTGGCCAAAAGTGTTCTAGCTCATTCGGAATATCGCGAGGACCAAAAATCATCTGACCAATACGAATATCGGTCGCACCCTCTTCTAAAGCGATTTCAAAGTCGCCAGACATTCCCATCGACAAACGCTTAAGCTGAGGATACTTGAGTTGAGCTTTATCGCGCAGCTCCCTCAAAGTGCGAAAACACTGGCGTACCTCATCATCGTTATGGCTATTAATCGCTAAAGTCATCAAACCAACCACGCGCAAATGCTTAAACTCTGCACACTCATCAATAAAATCTAGCGCTGCAGACGCATTAAGACCGTATTTACTTTCTTCCTTGCTCGTATTGACCTGTACATACACTGGCAATACACGTCCGGACTCCTGCATAAAACGATCAAGACGAGCTGCCAAACGCAAAGAATCCAACGCATGAAACTCAGCGACATGGTCTGCTAAAAAACGCGCCTTATTACTTTGTAAGTGACCGATTAAAATAAACTCCAAATCGTTATAAGCATTGTCTTGCTTAAGCACTTCGTGCTTATCAACTAGCTCTTGAACTTTATTTTCACCTACTTGCTTATAACCACAAGCGTAGGCCAATTCGATTACGGCTGGGGCAAACTCCTTAGTTACTGGGATTAAACGAACTTCTTTAGGGTCACGACCAACTCGCTCACAGCATTCAACAATACGCTGCTGCAATTGCTCAAAATTTTCTTTGATTTTTTCAGGGGCAAAAAGCGCCATAAATTTAATTACCTCTTTGAACCATCTAATAAATATTCCGGTAAAATCTGTTCCGATGTCAAACGCGGCCGATCAGCGGGAGCTTCACGCAATGGTTGAACCCGTTCCAGACTAGCCAGACTGCGTTTAGCAAGTCGCTGATATTTGTGAGTACCCAATACCTTATGCTTTAAATCATCGTCAGTCAGTGTTTTTATAATTTTAGCGGGTGCACCGGCAACCAAACTGTACTCAGGAATTTGCATGCCTTTTTTAACAAAGGCCATCGCACCGATAATACTATTGGCGCCGACATGAACCTCATCCATCACTACCGCGTTCATACCAACCAAGACATTACGGCCAATCACGCAGCCATGAATCACAGCACCATGACCGATATGACCGTCCTCCTCAATGATAGTATCTTGTCGCCCATCGCCATGGATAACGCAAGTATCCTGTATATTAGACCCTTCCTTCATGATGATACGCCCATAATCACCGCGTAAACTAGCCAGTGGGCCAACGTATACACCTGGCCCAATAATCACATCACCAATAATCACCGCCGTAGGATGAACAAATGCGGTCTCATGAACGACTGGAATAATACCGTCAATTGAATAAATGTTTTCCATCCCCTTTCCTCCTTTTGTTAAGTAAATATCTTAACTTAACTCGCCCCCATCTTTCTATCGATTAAATTAAACACTTTAGAAAAATTGCAATTACGCTTTACGCCTTTTACTTTTTTACTTAATAACACTGTAAAGCGTATAAGTTAAGCTAAGAGCATTATGATTGAATTGCTTAAACAAGAAGACTTTAAAACCTCCCAATGAAAGAAAACTCTAGCACACTGAGCAATACAAACAGCGCTCTCAACAAAATACCAGAAAGCCCTTGGTCAATATTTCTTATTTTCCTACGATTAGGTTTAACTTCTTTTGGTGGCCCAGTGGCGCATTTAGGCTATTTTCGGGATGAGTTTATTGTCAGACGACGCTGGATGAGCGAGGCTCAATACGCAGACTTATTAGCACTGTGCCACTTTTTACCTGGGCCTTCCAGTAGTCAAGTCGGAATGGGACTAGGTATTTCACAAGCTGGCTATGCTGGTGCTTTTGCTGCTTGGCTAGGCTTTACTATGCCTTCTGCCTTACTTCTCATCCTGATTGCATTTGGTGTTAGCAATCATCACGAACTTATTCCTGCATCGGCTTTGCATGGCTTAGCGATTGTGGCGGTAGCGGTAATTGCTCAAGCAGTCTGGGGCATGACGCGTAGCCTTTGTCCCGACAAACCACGCCTTACACTCATGGTGGCCGTCACCTGCTATTTGCTCGTATTTCCATCAATTTGGGGACAGGTCGTTGTCATGCTACTTGCTGCCCTCATCGGCATGGTTTTATTTAAACCTAAAGCAAATACGCAAGATAAACCTCTCACTGTCCCTATTAAAGGTCGTCACGGTGCTATTTGGCTTGTTATATTTTTTACTCTCTTATGGCTTCTACCGCTGCTGGCAAGCACCTTTGCTAGCCAGTCCATGCTCTTAGTTGATGCATTTTATAGAGCTGGCTCACTGGTTTTTGGTGGAGGCCATGTTGTTTTACCCTTACTTGAAGCAGAAACGGTACAAAGTGGCTGGGTTAGTGAAGAAGTGTTTTTAGCAGGTTACGGAGCAACTCAAGCCATGCCCGGTCCCTTATTTACCTTTGCTGCCTTCTTGGGGGCATCAATTAATAGTACAGCAGGCGCCTTTATCACTGGCATGCTCTGCTTAGTAGCGATCTTCTTACCTTCTTTTTTATTAATCGTAGGGGTAATGCCATTTTGGGAAAAACTGCGCCACCACTATCTTATACAAGCTGCCCTGATGGGAGTCAATGCTGCAGTGGTTGGCCTATTATTTGCTGCTCTCTACAGTCATGCTTGGACTAACGCCATTTATACCCCTAAACACGCTGCTCTGGCTCTGATGGCTTTTGCGGCCCTCACGGTCTGGAAACTACCACCATGGTTAGTTGTGATTGCCGGTAGTGCAATTGCCTGGATAGTGCTCTAATGTAAGCCTCTAGAACAATTTTTATACACTCTTTAGATGCGCATTCTAACTAATTTGATAGAAAACAACCTATTATTTCTAGCGATTGCCGTTGCTGCACTTGGTCTTGTTTTTCCTATACCTGGTATTTTTCTGGAGCAATACATCAGCCTATTATTGGCCAGTTTGATGTTCGTTATTAGTCTCACTTTTGATGCGCATGCGGTAAAGCTCGTGTTAAAACGGCCTGAACGACAGCTCTGGGCCTTAATTCTTGTATATGGCCCCATGTCGCTGGCTGGTTGGTTGACGGGGCGCCTATTTTTCGGCAGTGGTCACTTGGCCACAGGCCAAACGCTGGTTGGCACCTTACCGACGGATGTTTCTGCTCCCTTACTGGTACTCCTAGCAGGCGGCAATGTCGCATTAACTGCCGTCCTCAATGCCATCAACACCCTACTCGCCCCCTTTATCGTACCTATTTTATTTTTATTACTCACCGGGGTCGAGCTATCGGTTCCTATCACTGCAATTATTTTTGAATTAGTATTAATCGTGGTGCTACCAACCTTGGCCGGCGTTTATCTACGCACACGGTTTCCTAAAAAAATCATGCGCTACGATACAAGCTATGCCTCCCTGGGCTCCCTACTCTATCTGTGCTTACTGATGGCAGTCGTTGGACCCAATGCTGAAACGATTATCAGCTATGGTTTGTATTCGCTGGTCATTGCCCTAGCAGCACTAACGCTGAATCTAATGGGCTATGCCTTTGCCTATACGACTAAGTTTTTTATCAAAGACAGAGAAGAGCTAATTGCCTATTTATTTGTGGTGAGTAAAAAGGAATTTAGCATTGCAGCAGCTTTTGTCGTGGCTTCCGGACTACCCCGTGAGATCGCAGTTCCAGCAGCATTTTTTGCCGTCATCCAGATGATCACCTCTCCGCTTGCCGCCAAGCTACTCAACAAACAACAAGCCAAGTAAGTTAATTAATTCTTGCTTTTATCGCTTCACAACCTTGCTCATCACCCAGATTACAGGCACGATTAAAGTAGTCTACCGCGCGCTCAGGCTGAGCCTGAGTGCCCCGCCCTTGTAAATACATTTGTCCAAGCTGATAACTAGCTGCCGCATGGTCTTGCTCAGCAGCTAAGCTTAAGAGTTCAAAAGCCTCTGCATCATCTTGTTCTAAAAGCTGACCTTCTAAATAAAGGATAGCAAGCCTATACTGTGCATCCACAAAGTCTTGAGAAGCAGCATTGCGATACCATCTGAGCGCATTTGACAGATTAACCTCTCCACCTATCCCGTGCTCATTAATATAAGCAAGGTTATAAATAGCTCTGGGATAGCCACGTGCTGCTGCTGCACGCACTAACTCCCTGCCTTTAGCATAAGTCTGTGGCACACCACGCCCATCCATGTACATCATGCCCAAGGCATTTTGGGCAATGGCATTGTCCCTATCAGCGGCATAAGCATACCACTTAGCCGCCTCTTCATAATTCAGCGCGGTACCTCTACCCTCTTCATACATAGCGGCTAGAAAAATCTGTGCTTCTATGACCCCTTGCTCCGCTGACAGCTTGAACCACTTGAAGGCTTCGACATCATCTACTGATATACCAAAGCCCTTTTCATACATCACGCCTAGCAAACCCTGAGCCTCTGCATCCCCCTGCTCAGCAGCCTTAAGAAGCCACTTCTGCGCTTCACTGTAATTTCTCTCAGCACCAGTTGAGTTCATGAGACGAGCACCTAGCTGCCTTTGTGCCACCACCTCACCCGCTTCCGCCCGTTCGTATAATCCATCGGTTTTTTTTGAGCTGGAGTTAAAGGACACATAGAAAAAAAGCGCCACGCAGAGAAAAATTAAAGCAAAAAATCGCATATCAACAGTTTGTTAGAAGTAAGCAGTCATTTTAGCAAAAGAGGATGTGACGCTAACACTGTGGGAAGAAAAGAGTTCATTTCAAATCAACTTGACCTACAATACAATATCGACATAACAGAAGAGGATCCTATGAACGAGAAAGAGAAAGACAACGAGCTACAAGAAAAAAGCATCAGCTTTGGTGGTCGTTTCTGGATTGATCGTAATTCACAAATTTTTCTCGGTCCTGGTCGTATCGAATTACTAGAACAAATCGACTCTGGCAACTCCATTGCTGAAGCGGCACGTCAGTTGGGCATGGGCTACAAAACGGCTTGGGATATGTTAAATGAGATGAATAGCCTTGCCGATGAGCCTTTAGTCATCAGTACCAAAGGTGGCCGTCGTGGTGGTGGTACAGTAATTACCGAACACGGCAAAAAAATGATTACTGCCTTCAGACAAATTGAGGGTGAATATCAAACTATGCTAATGGCTCTGGAGCAACGTCACCCCGAGCTCAGTCAATGGCAAAAAATGCGTCAACGCTTGCAACTGCGGACAAGCGCAAGAAATCAGTTATTTTGTAAAATTCAAGCGCTTGAAAAAAAAGGACACTACATCATGGCAACCCTTGATCTGGGTGAACAACAATACCTACAAGCGATATTGACTCAGAACAGTATTGATGAGATGGGCTTGTCGATTGGTAGACAAGTCATCGCACTACTGAAAGCTCCGATGGTCTCACTGAGTACTACTCATAACGAGCAGAAACAGATGCTAGAGGGTGTATTACAAGAAGTAGATGCTGATGAGGCGGGAGGAGCTGAACTTACTGTCTTACTCAAAAGCGGACAAAACATGATTGCCATCACCAACAACGCAAATGACGCCCCTCCCTGTGGCTCAAATGTTTATGTCGTAGTTGACCCTAGGCAGGTCATCCTGGCAACTCTTTAACACATTTCAAAGGCATTTTTACAGGCATCAAGCGCCTGCTCCCAAGCCCTCTCTTCACCCACTTCCTGACGCATTTGCTGGTAAGCCAAGCTATCAGTAACAGCTCCTTTACCGAACACGATAATATTTTTTGCAAGCACTTTGATATCTTCCAAATCATGAGTAATCATCACCATCGGCACATTGAATCGCTCCTGGATCTGCATCAGCTCCTCTCTCATTTTGATACGCAAAAGGACATCAAGCGCAGACAGTGGCTCATCTAGCAATAAAATATCCGGTTCACTAAGAAGCGCTCTGGCTAATGCCACTCGCTGACGCTGGCCACCTGATAATTGGCTAGGGAGACTATAAGCAAGCTCTTCAATACCGACCACCTGCAACATTTCCAGAATACCGTCTTTTTTCTCGGCAGTTAAAGGTAAAGGCCACTGACGCAAGGAATAACCTGCATTTTCCATCACGGACAAATGGGGAAATAATGCATAGTCCTGAAAAACAAAACCAATACGGCGCTTATGCGGTGGAACAAAAATATTATTTTTACTATCAACGAGCACCCTATCACCTAACTTTAATAAACCAGACTCAGGCCGAATTAAGCCTGCGATGACTTGCAAAGTGACACTTTTACCGCAACCCGAGGGACCAAAAATCACCGTGCGGTCGGCTGAGGTACTGAAGTCCACAGACATCGGGAATTCACGTCTATTTTTACCCGATGACTGGCGGAGCGTAAAATCAAATTTGACACTTAACTGCATAACTTTGCCTTTATTTAGCGCTTAGGAGCAAGCCAATAGCCGGATGCTGCCAGGATGGTCACACACACGACTGAAATTAACAAAACTAAGGCATTAGCACGCATATCATCCCCTGCCTGTACCGCATCATAAACCGCCATGGACAATGTCTGAGTGCGACCTGGTAAGTTACCAGCCAACATCAGAGTCGCACCAAACTCCCCCATCGCTCGTGCAAAAGCAAGCAAAGTACCCGCAGTAATTCCTCGAACCGCTAATGGCAAACTCACTCGAAAAAACACCCCAACACCTCTAGAACCTAGCGTGCGAGCGGCATACTCCAAGTTTTTTTCCACGTCCTCAAAAGCAGCTCGTGCCGACTTGAACACCAGTGGAAAAGCCACCACCGCCGCTGCTACTACCGCTCCCTGCCAGGTAAAAACCAATTGCAAACCAAAGGTACTCTCAAGCCAAGGGCCGAAAGTACCTTTACGTCCAAACAGAACCAGTAAGTAGTAACCTAAAACCGTCGGCGGCAAAACCATGGGCAAAGTCAGTATGGCATCAACAATGTTTTTTCCAAAGAAGTTAAAACGAGCCAATAGCCATGCACAGGCAACACCTAGAACAAAGGCAAGAAAAGTCGCATAAAAGGATACCTTTAATGTGAGTGTCAGTGCGCTCCAGTCATTGGGACTAAACCATTCCATGCTTTCAACCCTTGCTTTTTGCTTGTACTAAAGCCGTATTATTCACTCATTTCCTTGATGGGCACAAAACCGTACTTAGCCAAGGTAGCTTGCCCTTCATCAGAAATAACATAGGCGATAAAGTCTGAAGCAACTTCGGTTTTATTTTGAGTAGTTTCTGCGATTGGATAAACAATAGGGCTAGATACCCATTCACCTTCTTTTTCCCCTGCAGCAACGGTTGGAATAACAAGAGAAACCTTTACTTTATCTTCATCTTGTTTGGCATCTGTAGAGAACACAAAACCAGCGACCACCTCACCTCGGCTTACATAGCTCAAGCTTTGGCGAACATTAGATGCTAACACTAGCTTAGACTCAATCTGCTCCCAGACACCTGCTTTTTGCATTGCTGCACGCGCATAACGTGCATTTGGTGTGGTATCTGGATTACCCATGGCAATGTGTTCGATATCATCAGCAGCTAACTCTTCTAAAGAATTAAAAGTACGCTCACTGTCGATTGGCACGATAAGAACTAAGCCATTAGCAATAAAGTCAGCACGCGAGTCTGATTTAATCATGCCCTCAGCTTCCGCTCTATCCATCGTGACCTGATCAGCCGAAGCAAAAACATCAACCGGAGCACCCTGCAAAATCTGCTGTAACAATGAACCTGATGCACCAAAATTTAATTCGACTGTATGTTCAGGATTCCGGGCTTCAAAATTTTTAGCCAACTCGGTATAGGCATTAGTCAAACTCGCTGCTGCGGATACTGTCAATGTCTCAGCAGAAGCCAATGGAGAAGCTATAACGGTACAGGCCATCATCATGGAAAGAAGAGTACGCTTCATTTTAAAATTTCCTTAGTTAGTTAAGCCACTGCATCTGACAAAAATCACTCATATATTCTGATTCATTATATTATTAAAAATATATCGTATAGAACTTAATACATCACTATTTATATAGCTAATACTATATCAATAAATGATCAATTTCAATTCGATATATTAATTTAAATATATCGAATATGATTTTAAACAAGATACCATACTCTCAGTTGCTGATGGGCAGCACTCTACAGTGAAACAAACGATAAAAGTATTTAGCCCCCTTCCTTAAGCACCTAATGAGAAAGGTCTTTGCTACGTTTGCTTACAGTTTTCAAAAACTCATTAACAACACCCCTTGCAACTAGACTCAACATTAACTCGCCCGCGGTGGCGACCTGCAAGCGGCGGCAATGATTGCAGACCGTCTATACCCAAAGCTGAAGCCAGAAAGCCCCCTGATACGGCTGTCAGAACCGTTAGAAGGCAGCCCAGCAAACATGGCCCGCCAACTCATCCAACTGGCTGGCAATGGAGAACTGGGTCAACTTGGTGGCAACGCGCATACTGCCCAAAGTGAACGCAGATGGCACGATTGGAGCGGCACAGCCAACGCGCAACGTAGCTGATTTCGTGCGCCATATCGTTGATTCCATAGGTCGTGGTGACGACGCCATCAATATGCAAGAATTGGCTAGGCTGTCTGCTAACGTATGGCAGCCGCGCGGCGAATACTTTGATTACGTATTTGACGAAACGAATGTAAAAGAAGCCATCGACACCGCATTACGTGCAGGTATGTCCGAGTTTTCACTAGAAAACGGCAAGATTAGACCTGTGCGCGATGACGTGCGAACGGCGTGGGAGCAGGGGTATTCTCCTCAGAATATGGTTAAGCCGTTGCGACGCTCCGCTGACCCGCACAAGCACGACGACCATGACGGCGTAGAAGTTGAGTACATAGACAGTAATGGCTGGGTCGAGAGCGTCGTGCAGTGCCGTTTACCGGGCGACGCTGGGTTACGTGTCGAGAAGATAAAACTAGACGGCGTGACTGACCGAACAAGGGCTTGGCGGTTTGGCATGCGTCATCGTCGTGCTATGAAATACCGTCGCAAACAGTATTCTTTTCAGACCGAGCTTGCAGGGCTAAACAGCCAGTACCTGAGCTACGTGCCGTTAGTGGGCGAGGATCAGGACTACGGGCAGTCTGCCATAATGGTGTCCATCTCTGATAACGGTGGACAGGCATTGATTTATACAAGTGAACCGTTACAATGGATTGACGGTAAAGATCACGTCGTCGCGTACCGTAATGCGCAAGGCGATGTTGTCGGTCCATTTGCTGCATCGCCGGGTCCTACTGAAAACAGTATCATTGCAGATATTCCGAAACCGTGGCCGATAGTTAGTTTAAAGATGGAGCCGCCCCATGTGTATTTTGGAACAGTTAACGATTGGTGCTTTCCAGCGCTAATCACAGAGATTAACCCGCAAAGCACTGACCTTGTTAACATCAGTGCGGTAAACTATGATATACGAGTTTACGCAGACGATAACAATTATCCACAGGACTAAATGATATGACTACATATAACACTGGAAACCCGATTGGAAGCAAAGACCCGCGCGACCTTATTGAGTTTTGCCAAAGACGTTAATAACGACCTGGATAAGTTGGGTTTTCCACTCTGTACCGGCAATATTATGGCCATGAACCCAGAGTGCTGCTTAAGCGATACTGAGTGGCGCCAACGTT
>JAAYRZ010000069.1 GCA_012518515.1 Alcaligenaceae bacterium | reverse complement strand
TTCGCGATGAGTATGACTGATTTAAAACGCTTTGGAATTGACTTAGAGTTCCCTTATAAAAAACGTTATGAAAACTACATTGGAGGTAAGTGGGTAGCGCCGGTAGCGGGTAATTATTTTGAAAATGTCAGCCCGATTAGTGGTCAGGTGTTTTGTGAGACTGCGCGCTCTGATAAGGATGATGTGAATTTAGCGCTAGATGCGGCGCATGCTGCATTTAAGGCATGGGCTTCGACGCCAGTGCAGGAGCGTTCAGCGGTGTTACTTCGTATTGCTGATCGTATGGAGCAAAATCTAGAGCTTTTAGCAGTTGCCGAGACTTTGGATAATGGTAAGCCACTTCGTGAAACAATGGCGGCTGACTTACCACTCGCTGTTGATCATTTCCGTTATTTTGCTGGTTGTCTACGAGCCGAAGAGGGGGCGATTTCTGATATTGAGCCTAATACCGTGGCTTATCATTTTCAAGAGCCGGTAGGGGTTGTAGGGCAAATTATTCCTTGGAACTTTCCGCTCTTGATGGCGAGTTGGAAGCTAGCACCTGCATTAGCTGCTGGTTGCGCCGTCGTGATGAAGCCGGCGGAGCAGACGCCGGCCTCGATTATGGTATTGATGGAAGTGATCGGTGATTTAATTCCACCGGGTGTGGTCAATATTGTTAATGGCTTTGGTAAGGAAGCAGGTGATGCCTTAGCGACTAGTCCTCGTATTGCTAAGATTGCCTTTACTGGTTCTACACCGGTCGGTCAGCAGATTTTACGTAATGCCGCTGATACCTTGATTCCTGCGACAGTCGAATTAGGTGGTAAAAGTCCGAATATTTTCTTTGAAAATGTCATGCAGGCGGATGATGCTTATTTAAATAAAGCCCTTGAGGGCGCGGCTATGTTTGCCTTGAATCAGGGTGAGGTGTGTACGGCACCTTCGCGTATTTTGATTCAGGAGTCGATTTATGAGCAATTTATCGAAAAAGTCGTGGCGCGCGTAGAGAGTATCCAAAAAGGCCACCCGCTAGAGAAAGCAACCATGGTGGGGGCGCAGGTCTCTCAGACTCAATTAGATAGAATTTTGGGCTACATTGATTTGGGACGAGAAGAGGGTGCAACGTGCTTGACGGGAGGCGGCAGAAACTTGCCGGGTGGTGAGCTTGATACAGGCTATTTTGTGAAGCCGACTATGCTCTTAGGTGACAATAAAATGCGTGTGTTCCAGGAGGAAATTTTTGGTCCGGTAGCTGCAGTAACTACCTTTAAGGACGAAGAAGAAGCACTGGCCATTGCTAATGACACGATCTTCGGTTTGGGAGCCGGTGTTTGGAGTCGAGATGGTTCTCAAGCTTATCGTATGGGGCGCGGTATTCAAGCGGGCCGAGTTTGGACTAATTGCTATCACATGTATCCTGCGCATGCTGCCTTTGGTGGTTATAAGCAATCCGGTATTGGTCGTGAGACGCATAAGATGGCACTGGCCAATTACCAGCAAACTAAGTGCTTATTAGTCAGCTACAGTGATCAGGCCTTAGGATTTTTCTAGTGATTGATTAGCTTTAAATTAAACAACCCGGTAATAGAGCTTATTACCGGGCTGATTTGTGTAAACAGTAGCTGCTTATTAGCATTGTGCTGTGGCAGGACTTAAATCTTGCAAGATTCACACTCGCTATTATCGTCAACGATGGCCTCAGCATCTCTCTCTGCTAATTTCTCGTTATTAGATTCTTCGATTGCATCAAAGTCAATTTGATCTAAGAAGTCGTAGTTTTCGTCACTCATGTGGATGTCCTTTTATTGATTATGTAGTTGATTATTTTACAGGAATTGCTAAAAATTGAAAGTCGATGGAGTGGCTAGCTTTTGGCTCAAACAAGGTTTTAGGGTTTTGACGTATAGGTTGCCTGAAATTTTGCATACCATATCAACGACCAGTCAAAAAATAGCTCATAAAGAGCTTTACAAGTTTTTTCAGACACAAAAAAGACGCTTTAAGTAACTAGCCTTAAGCGTCTGATATCAATAAGAATTTTTGGGGTGACCGATGGGGCTCGAACCCACGACAACCGGAATCACAATCCGGGACTCTACCAACTGAGCTACGGTCACCACTGAATTAATAAGTATAGCAGGAAAAAATTTAATGTCAAGCTATGACTTATTGTTGTCATCAAATGAGTGTATATAAGGTGAAGATATCACCAATTATTACTTATTTGAAGTGGCGCGCCAGGCGAGACTCGAACTCACAACCGCCCGCTTAGAAGGCGGGTGCTCTATCCAGTTGAGCTACTGGCACGGAAAGAAATAATTCTAACCCATTTGTTTCCTATTTGTCTAAATTATTAGCTTAAAAATAAAAATTTTACGGTTTAGCATGAGAAGGCAGTGGGATTTAAACCACGTTATTGCGATTCTTCGCCAAACTGATTTTTTAATTGATATAGGATATCCAGCGCTTCGCGCGGGCTCAGAGCGTCTGGGTCAATCTCGCTAAGGGCTTCTTTGACGGCCTTAAGTTCCAAGTGATCGTCGTTAGCTTGCTCGTTAATCTCTTCTTCTGGTGCACTAAATAAGTCAAGTTGAGGACGGTCTTCGGCGCCGAGCTCCAGATTATCCAGTTCGCGCTTAGCTTGCCGGATGACGGCCATCGGGATGCCAGCGCGTTGAGCTACTTGGATACCATAGCTGCGACTGGCCGGGCCTTCTTTGACTTCGTGTAAAAAGACGATCCCTTGCGGAGATTCAGCGGCGCTTAGATGGACATTGGCTACATGTTCAAATTGTTCCGGTAAACGGGTCAATTCAAAGTAATGCGTAGCAAAGAGTACCAATGCCTGATTATGCGTTAGGAGTCGGCAGGCAATAGCCCAAGCCAGGGCGAGGCCGTCGTAGGTAGAAGTGCCGCGACCAATCTCGTCCATCAGAACCAGACTGTTGGGGGTGCTAGAGGCTAAAATAGTGGCTGCTTCAGTCATTTCCATCATGAAGGTGGAGCGACCGCCGGCTAAGTCATCAGCGGCCCCGATGCGTGTAAAAATACGATCGATAAGGCCGATTTGTGCCGATTCTGCCGGTACAAAGCTACCCATGCGGGCCAATAAGACGATTAACGCAGTTTGACGCATATAGGTTGATTTACCGCCCATGTTGGGACCAGTAACTAGTAGCATACGACGCAAGGGATCGAGGTGGCTGTCGTTCGGTGTAAAGCGTTCAATTGTACGTTCTACAATCGGGTGACGGCCTTGAGTGATGCGAATCATCGGACCTTCGATAAGCTCTGGCGCGACCCATTGGTTCAGATAGGCATGCTGTGCTAAGGCCATGTAGGTGTCCAGTTGAGCTAGCGCATCTGAGGCTTTGTGCATAGGGTCTACATAGGCTTGTAGCTCAGTCACAACTTGTTCAAATAGCCATTTTTCACGGTTTAGGCAGCGGTCTTTAGCCGAGAGGATTTTATCCTCCCATTCTTTTAATTCTGGGGTGATGTAGCGCTCGACATTTTTTAAGGTCTGGCGACGACGGTATTCTGCTGGGACCTTGTCAATTTGACCCTTACTTACTTCAATAAAAAAGCCGTGGACTCGATTGTATTCAACCCGCAAATTACTGATGCCAGTTGCTTCACGTTCTCTTTGTTCAAGTTGTAGTAAAAACTCACCACTATCATTGGCTAAGGTGCGTAGTTCGTCCAGCTCACTATCAAAGCCGGCAGCTATGACGCCACCATCGCGCACCAGGGTGGCAGGTTCTTCGGCAATCGCACGCTGTAGTAAGTCGGCTAATTCCGGGGCTAAGTTTAGTGCTTCCTGAAGTTTTAAAATGGCTGGCGTATCACTAAAATGCTGATGGATGACCGCACAGAGTTGTGGTAGTTTGCTTAAGGCATCACGTAATGCCGCCAACTCTTTAGGTCTGACTGAGCTCAGAGCAATGCGTGTAGCGATGCGTTCAATATCTGGGGTGCTTTTTAGAAAGCTTTCAAAAGCGCTAATTGGATCATTAACACTACGGGCTGCATGATGGTCATAAAAAGCTTGTATGCAAAGTTGGCGCTCTAAAATTGGCGCATTATGGCGTAAGGGATGATGTAAAAAGCGTCTTAATAAGCGGCTACCCATCGGGGTGTAGCAATGATTTAACAAACTAAAGAGGGTAGGGCTACTTTCACCGCTGATGGTCTGGGTGATTTCTAGGTTTTTGCGAGTTACTGGGTCTAGTATTAAGTAGTCTTGGACATCATCAAGCTGTAGTGGTTTGATATGTGACAGACTACGCTTTTGTGTGTTTTCTACATAGTTTAATAAGGCACCCGCAGCCATGGTGGCACTAGTTAAGTCCTCGATACCAAAAACGGCAAGATTATCCACGCCATAGTGATTGCACAGTTTTTCTTTTGCAGCGCTTAATTCAAAGTGCCAGTCAGCGGCTTTACTATAAGCAATGTCATAGTTGAGTTCTAGTTTAAAGGAATCGGCCGTGATGATTTCTGCTGGCGCAATACGATGCACTTCGGATTCAAGTTGTTCGGTGGAGCATTCATTGACCTTGAACTCGCCGCTAGCCAGATTCATCCAAGCTAGGCCGTATCTTTTATGACGACCTTTGTGAGGTAGGTAAATT
Source organism: Alcaligenaceae bacterium (assembly GCA_012518515.1). Taxonomy (GTDB): domain Bacteria; phylum Pseudomonadota; class Gammaproteobacteria; order Burkholderiales; family Burkholderiaceae_B; genus Oligella. The sequence continues at coordinate 2,713 of JAAYRZ010000069.1, read as the reverse complement.
GCTAGTAATGGTCTGTCACTATTGCTAGGCAGTAAGCTCTCATCGGTTAGAGTGCCTGGCGTTACGGTGCGGACAATTTGGCGCTCGACAATGCCTTTGGAAGTGGCAGGGTCGCCGATTTGCTCACAGATGGCAACGGACTCACCCATGGCGACTAAGCGAGCTAGGTATTGCTCCATCGCATGCACAGGCACACCGGCCATAGGGATAGGCTCGCCTGCACTGCTACCTCGATTGGTTAAGGTAAGGTTCAGTAAACGTGCGGTTTTTACGGCGTCATCATAGAACATCTCATAAAAATCTCCCATGCGATAAAACAGTAGCATAGTGGGCGCTTCCTGCTTAAGGGTCAGGTATTGGCGCATCATGGGGGTATGGGATGATAAATCGATAGTCGTCATTAAAATCAATCGCTTGTGTTTTTATACTGTGTGGGTGCAAGTGCGTTGCTAATGCAGCTTCAGCTAAGGCCGTCCAAGTGTGGATGATGAATATCTATCTCTTGCCTGGAAGCGTTTGAAGTGCTCCGAAAGGCGGGACCCGGATTCTTGCAGTCAATAGATCATATTATACAACCGTTCAGGTGATTGCAAGTTGAGCCGGAAAGAGCAAAGAAGCGCTTTGGGTGGGATAGCCGAAGGGTTGATTATTGCTTAGGTCTCAATGCTTTTAGTGCAACCTCAACTGCTTGTTTGAGGCTGCTTGCGTCAATACCGTCTTGAACGCAGTGTTTAAGTTTTATCGTGGTAAGTCAAAGAGTAAAACTTCAGCGTCTTTTGCATCCGCTACACTGATTTGCTGCTCATTAATGACCTTAAGGGCATCCCCGGCTTTGAGCTCTATGCCATTGACGGTGAGCTGGCCGCGAGCTACGTGAAGATAAGCGTAACGACCTGCTTCTAAGTCATAGCTGATGTTGTCATCACTGTCGAGGATTGAGGCATAGATCCAAGTATCCTGATGAACCAACACTGAAGACTCAGCACCATCGGGAGAGGCAATTAAGCGCCATTGTCCTTTTTTACTAGTAGCATCAAAATGCTTTTCTTCATAGCTAGGCTCTAGGCCATGTGCATTGGGCATAATCCAGATTTGTAAGAAGTGCACTGGCTCTGATTTCGAGTGATTGAATTCACTATGTCTTACGCCTGTACCGGCACTCATACGCTGTACATCACCGTAGCGAATAACAGAGCCGTTACCAATGCTGTCTTTGTGCTCAAGTGCGCCATCTAGTACGTAGGAGATAATTTCCATATCACTATGGCCGTGAGCGCCAAAACCATGGCCTGCTGCAACTCGGTCTTCATTGATAACGCGTAAAGGACCAAAACCCATGTGTTGTGGATCGTAGTAGTTGGCAAATGAAAATGAATGACGTGAGCTTAACCAGCCGTGTTCACCGATACCACGGTCCTCACTTTTACGAATTTCTAACATGATTACTCCTTGGCAACTAGCTCAAAATTAATCTCAATGTCATTAGCGACGATACCGAAGCTCTTCCAAGCACCCTCACCAATTGAAAAATCACCGCGTTGGAAGATAAAGCTACCTGTAAAGGTGGCACTGTCTGCTTTCTCTTCAATACTAAAAGGTGCTGTGACTGCCTGTGTATGGCCTTTAATAGAAAGATCACCACTCACTTGGTATTGACCGTCACCTAAGGCCTCCACTTGATTGGCCGTGAAGGTAGCAACTGGGTATTGTGCTAGGGCGATCCATTCATCTTTGGCTAACTCCTCATTTGCTTCGGCATAGCCTGCATCAATACTTGAAAGTGCTATTTCAATGCTAACTTTAGCTGCTTCCGGATTAGCTGGATCAAAGTTTAGCTCGGTAGCTTTGATATCTGTAAAGCTACCATCCATTTTGACATTCATCTGGCTATAGCCAAAAGTAAGGCTGCTGGCTTCAGCATCTAGGGTGGTGTATTCTGCTGCCTGAACGCTACCAATGGTACCTAAACTAAGGGCGGCGACTAAGGCTAAAGGGCGTAATAAAGCGTGTTTCATAAGAGTATTCCTTGTTAATAGTAAATTTTAATAATTTGTTATGTTTAAGGTTTAAGCACGCTTAATTAATGGCAGCATGCGGATCAGTACATTGTCTTTTTTAATGAAGTGATGTTGTAGGGCGGCACCAATATGACCGATGAGCACAGCAATCAAGGTGTAGTTTAGGAGCACATGAGCGTCTTTTAATACAGCACCTAACTCAGCATTTTTTGCAACCAAGTCAGGTAGTGGTAATACACCAAACCACACGACTGGAAAACCTTGAGCAGAACTCATTAACCAACCACTGAGTGGAATAGCGATCATTAAAACATAAAGTACCCAGTGTCCAGCATGAGCGGCTAGGCGGGATATGGGTCCCATCGTCTCAGGTAGGTCTGGCGCTGGATGACTTAGACGCCAAGCGAGACGTACGATGGCTAATACTAATAACGACATGCCAGCCCATTTGTGCCATGAGTATAATTGCAACTTGCTAGGGGAGAGGGGAAGTCCCTCCATATAAAGTCCCATTGCCAAGGTGCCGATAATACCTAGTCCAACAAGCCAATGAAGAAAAATGGCGGTCTTTGTATAGTGTTGATTTTTAGTCATCGTATGTCTCCCAAAAGTAGTTGGCAGCCAGTTTGATGGGCTGACTGCTTTAACTTGAACCCAGTTAATCAGCTAAGTAATTAAGCAGAGATGTGTTTATC
>JAAYRZ010000068.1 GCA_012518515.1 Alcaligenaceae bacterium | reverse complement strand
GCTGCTAAGGTACGATTTAAGTCACCATTGGCCAGGCCAGTACCATGCGCCTGATTAAAACGTGCAATTTCTTCCTGAACACGCTTGGCTGCAACAGGCTCTACTATAGACCAAGCCTTATCAAGTAACTGGTCCACAGTTAAGGAAGTCGGGTCAATATTAATTTCCTGTTGTAAAACATAGGGGTTTTGATTGTTCTTTCTGAAAGTGCCTAAGTTTTCAGCTAAACCCACTAAGACCACTGGAAGCTGTGCGGCTTTGCTAATATTATTATGCAATGCGCGTGCCACGGCACCCAAAAATCGATCTTTATCAGTTTGTACAGCGTCTTTACGACCGCCTTGAAAAAGCATCACTTGTCCCTGTCGATTTGACGGGCCTAAGCTATAAGACGATAAGGGGATAGCAGGCTCTGTCGCCCCCTCATCAATTGCATCATCAATATGCTCTGGAAAGTCCTCAGCAAAAATCACCTGATCTAAGCCATCGCGCGTCCCCTCAAACATCTGGACATCAGTACGTGTAATACAAAGAACTTGGAATCTGTCTTGAGTCTGAGTTAAACGCAAAAGCGGCTTAACATGAAAGGAATCTGCAACGACTGCAAACTCTTCGGGTTGCCTTTGCAGAGTAAATAACTGAAACTTCTTCTCATCAGCCAGAATAGCTAAACCGTCTAAGGTCTGCTTTTGCCAGAAATCTCTGTTATCACCAAGCTCATGAAAACGCTTCATGAATAACTCAACCTCAGCTTTGGAATACTTTTCAGCTAAAGATTGCTCTAACTGCTTGAGCAGGTTCTTATAACGAATAGGATCCTGCTGATTTTCTGGATGACTGCGATGCGTTGGTTGGTATAAAGATAGACACGGTCCATCCTGCTTATCTAAGAAATACCTTAACGTTTGAAGATTTACTTGCTGCATAAGTCTCTCCTTTTTAATAGTTACTTATCTCCTTACCACTATGTCCCAAAACTACTTATTAAGAACGATGGTCTTGAGATTTGGATATTACTTTTTCGAGGCCACGTACCAATTGACGGGTCGCTTCAAGAATAGCCTGTTGAATATCTTCTGAACGGTGCTCTGCTGCAACTGGTTTCATACCAGCAATTCGACCCTCAACAACGCAACGCTTATCGGTAGATCCTGCACGTGACTCACTATTAACATCAGACAAAAAATACTCAACTCGAGTAAGATGCTGTGCTTGATGTTTTAATTCTTTTTGAGCGATAGTCTCAACTCGCTCCACTAAATCCTCGTTGCGGGTAGTATGTCTATCTGTGTTAATTAGTATTTGCATATGACCTCCATATATAGGCTAAAACGGGTTATCTTGCCCTTAAAACAAACTATCTATACTATTATTATCACTGTTTCTACTACTTTAATCCAATGTTCCACCCGATTTTATTAAATAGTCATATTTCAAGCATAAAGTACTTTTTAATTGAGCTAGATCATTGACAAATCTGTCTTTGAGCTATTTTACAATCAATAATCCAGCCTTTAAATAAAGCATTTTTAGCCCTTAAAAAGCCTTAAGCATTCTCTCTATCATAAAACGTAATATGAAATATTGGGCATACAATTACTCCCTCTTACGTTTAGAGCAATTTACTTGAAAATTGAACGAAGACTGTACTGTAAAGTCTAATTAAATAAACAACACTTCAATTAAAAATGAGTAAGAGACCATAATGATTTTTTTTAAACATAACGTCAGCAAGAGCAAAAAAGGACTTTATTTTCTAGCAATTACCCTAGGCAGTGCCCTCACTCTTAATGCATTTGCTCAAAACCATAACTCCTCCGCTACCAGCGATTTAGATTATGTCAATGCCGTATTTTCCGTGTCTTATAACAATACACCTGCAAGCGGTGATGCTAATTTGAGCATCCGTAACAATCAAAATACCTACGATGTCAATTTCAGTCTCAAGCATAGTTTATTAGACGCAACTCAAAGCGCACAATTCATTGGCAAAAGCTGTGATATTACTCCGACCACATATCAGTCAAGTACTAATCCAATACTTCGTAGCAGCACCAAAGAATCGCTAAACTTTAACTGGCATGGTAATACCGCTATCCGTCAGCACAATAAAGACGGTGAGATGCAATTCGATTTAAGCCAAGGGGTCTATGACCCGATGAGTCTTTATTTCAAAGCACGCTGCGACTTGATGGCCGGTAAAAAACAACTCTCTTACCCCTTGATCTACAAAGGCAGGCAGACAACCCATCACTACAACGTAATCGGCACAGAACAGATAAAAACCGGTGTGGGTGAATTTGAGGCACTGGTCGTACAACGACAACGTAGCAATCCAGATCGTCGCACGACCTTTTATGTAGCACCAGCGCTTAATTACTTAATTGTCAAAATCCATCATCGCGAAAACAGCTTAGCCACTGTCTCCATGACCTTAAAAAGTCTAGATTATCAAAACAAATAATCTGGACTTTTTTAGACGATAAATGTAGCCTTAATAGACTTATCGACCGGCCTTAAGCTCTGCCCAAAGACGCGTCTGCAGCCTGAGCAACTCCATCGATTGGGGTTGCATCAGGAACAATGTCTCACGCACCTCGTGAGGTGGATAGAGCATGGGGTCGTTGGCAATTTCCGCCTTAACATACTTAATAGACTCTAAGTTAGCATTAGCAAAGAACATCTCATTAGTAATCTCGGCATGCACTTCTGGTGTCTCCATGTAATTGATGAAGGCCATGGCATTATCAAAGTTTGGGGCGTTTTTAGCAACGGCCATCATGTCCATCCAGATTAAGGCACCACCCCGAGGAATAAAATAGCCAATCTCATAGGACCGATTAGCCTCCCTAGCACGATCTCTAGCAATATAAATATCGCCATCACCCGCATAAACTAAGCAAATATCGTTTTGCGCTAACTCTTCAATATGTGCTGCTGGACTAAAATGTTTTATATAGGGACGAATTGATTTTAGGACCTCAAACGCAGCTAAGTAATCATCTGGATTCTGAGACAAGGGATCCTTACCCATATAATTTAAAACGGTAGGAAAAATCAAACCGGCTTCATCATAAATAGAGATACCGCAGCTAGCAAACTTTTTGGCCTTTTCAGGATCGAACAAATTGCCCCAATCCATAAAATCCACGTCTTCTCCAGCAACTTCCTTTGCTCGGGTCATGTTATAGCCTAAGCCCAAAGTTCCCATCGCCCAGGGCACTAAATATTCATTACCTGGATCGACATCCTCTAAAATCTTCATAATCTCAGGATCTAAATACTTAAGATTAGGTAATTGCGATTTGTCGAGCTTTTCTAAAAGGCCAGCTTCAATTTGACGCTTAGCATAGTAACTACTAGGAATCACGACATCATAGCCAGATTTGCCAATCAGTAATTTGGTCTGCAAAACGTCATTATTATCAAAAGTATCAAAATTGACCTTAATCCCGGTACTTCGCTCAAACCCCGGAATCGTATCTTCAGCGACATACTCCGCCCAGTGGTAGATATTAACCACTTCCGTACTTTGGCCTAGAGCACTAGCATTAAACACTAAAAAAGCGCCTGCAACTGCAATGCCTTTTATTAATTTATTAAATTTCATCATATCCCCCTTGAGCTAGGACACATATTTTTTTAAATAAAAGACAATGCTGTCTCACCAAATTTTAGATAGATTTTATTGTATTTTGGCGTAAGAAAAGAGCAACTAACCGCTTTTTATAAAAATAAATAAGCCTGAAATTAATACGATTAATTTCTCGAAAAAATAAATATTAACACGCCATAAAAGCATCTTCCCAGCCTCCCTCCTAACAGCCTATTCCTCTAGGCTTGACGTTACGTTACCTAGCATTTATGCTAATTTCAATTAGATTTAAACTATCCTATGCTGTTCCGAGAGAATCTATCAGTTAACCGATTTATTTAATTATTTTTCACTATGAACTCTTATTACACACTTCTTTCAAGGCAAGCAGCAGACGACGGCACTGTAATCGCCGAATATCAAGCAAATATCCATAGCCAAGGCGCATGGAATACTCATGAACAACACATGGCTCCGGCCTCTGGTCTAATGAGTTATGAGTTGGAGTTATTTGAGCCACGTGAAGATATGGTCTATGGTCGTATCAGTTATGACATTATGGGGCTCATTCCCCTCAAAGACTTTACGATTACGACTCGCAATATTCGCCCCGGCAGAACAATTGAATTAATTGAGGTGGTGCTTAGCTGTGAAGGCAAATCGGCTATTGTAGGGCGCGCTTGGCGCATGCTCAAAAGTGATACCTCTATGGTTGCTACCTATGAAGAAGAACCAATGCTCAATCGCAGCGAAATGAAACCATGGCCACAATTCTCCGATATTTGGCCTGGTGGCTATATTAACTCCATCAAGAATCATATTCATACCAATCACGATCGCCGAAATGGTAGAGCTCAGGTTTGGATTAGTAATGATCTAGAAATGGTTGAGGGAGTCAAGACTAGCTCTTTTGTGAAGCTGATCGGTATGATTGATACAAACAATGGCATTGCTATCGCTCAAGACGTCCCATTTACTCATATGTTTCCTAATATCGACTTACAAATTCATATGTATCGCTCACCTAAAGGCACATGGCTAGGTCTAGACACTCGTCAACAATATGGTGCCAACGGTGTTGGACTCACCTCAGCTACCTTACATGATGAAGAAGGCCCTTTTGGACATTGCGAACAGATCCTCACTGTCCGCCCAATGCCCAAATAACTTTGACTCAAGACTTAAGTGTCCTGACGGGCCGCCTCCCAAACGGCTGCCCACCCCAAGGACAGTTCAGCAGCACGCTCTACCGCCATGATAAGACTATCCTCACGGGCAATATTTTTACCAACAATATCAAAAGCAGTACCGTGGTCAACGGACACTCTGACTACCGGTAAACCGACAGTGATGTTGACTCCCTGATCACCATATACGGCTTTAAATGGTGCATGACCTTGATCGTGATAGCACATCACCATAAAACGCCAGCGTTTATCACGTACGGCCTGCGGCCAAATCACATCTCCCGGAATGGGACCATGAATGTTGATACCACGCTCTCTAGCCCGATTAATAGCAGGCGCAATAATATCTGTCTCTTCGGTTCCAAAAAGATTATTTTCGCCAGCATGTGGATTTAGCCCAGCGACCGCAATAGCCTCACTCTCACGTCCTAAGGCTTTAGAAAAGGCATGTACTAGATTGAATATCTCATCGAAGCGTTGTGGCGTACAGTCCTCAACAGCTTGCTTCATAGAAACATGGGTAGTAGCATGAAAAACAAATAAATCACCGCTCGATAACACCAAAGAATAATTATCTACATCAAACTCATGAGCAAGAAGTTCCGTATGACCCGGCCACTCATAACCGCCCATATGCATCGCTTCTTTATTTAAAGGTGCCGTCACAATCCCATCAATTTCTCCGGCTCGTGCCAAAGCACAGGCTTTCATGACAAACTGCGCTGAGCCTGCACCAGCACGAGCATCTAATGTAGCTAATTGCACCTCAGCTAGGCTAGGACCAACCTGAATCACCTCAATGGTACCTGGCTTATTACTAATATCCTGGGGACTTGAAACCTCTACAACAGCATTTTCCTCAAAACCAATTTGCTTAGCGGCTTGTTTCAATGAAGCCACATCACCAACAACCACTAAACGTGCTTTTTGGCGTAAATTAGCATGTTTTAAAAGCATTTTAGCGGTTACTTCGGGACCAATTCCCGCCACATCACCCAAGGTAACGGCCAAAATAGGTAATTGATCTTCACTCATTAGTAAAACTCCTTTCTACTCGTTGTTGATAGCCGTACCAACATTCTAAAACAGAAAGGATAACAACTATAAAACGACTAAATTAACTTACCGTCAACAACAATAAACTCATAATCATTTATTTTAGTCGTTGTACCTAAAAACTTGGCCATAGATTGTGCAGAATAATGAATATTTAGCGCTTTAACCTTGTCTGTATCACTAACCACGCGGATAGAATTGACATAAGCCGAGGTCGCTGTTTTGGCTACGATATCTATTTTGTCGGCATTTTGCTTCAAACTCGACGTGCTCAAATAGTATTGGGTCGTCACGGAAGTAGCATGATTGGCCTTAAGGCTATATGTACTCGCTTCGATAGTATGTTTTTTACTCTCGACTTTAAAGTCAGTGGTGTTGAACGTTAGCGATTTTGAATCAATCACTGACTCTTCAGGAAACTCCAAACGAGTTGCTTCTCCCTTGTCCTTCGCTGACTCTAATACAGCCATCACATAGATTGAACCGTCTTCAAAGCCTTGGACTAGTACCAAATCACCATAAGTAGGTACCTGTAAACAGGAAGATGCGCGTAACGCAATAAAGCGCTCTTTAGATACCACCGCTTCTAGTTCAAAATTCTTATTACTCTTGCGGACTCGCAGCACCTTGGCCTTACACGTAAAAGCTTGCAACATTGACCCATGCTTAGTGAGCTTTTCTTTGAGCATCAAGGATTCAAACTCACTCGTATCAGAATGGCCACGGCGCTGCTGGAACAACTTAGAGTCAGAACCCTCTGGATAACTGTGCGCTAATACCGCATCATTTTGTTCAAATTCCTTGCTCATATGCGCACAACCTCATCTATTTTAAGCTAAATGTAAAAATTGTAAAGAATGACAATTTAACCATGTTTATATTTAACTAATATGACGATATTATGACTATCCCCCGAGCTAAGCCTCTAACTCTCGAAGAGCATTCAGAAATCAGAACGGCTTAAAGCTAATACAATAAAAGCAAGTGTTGCAATTAAAGCCACTAACTCTCCAACCTTAAGTTGTGCGTTTTTTATCAAAAACAACAGTAGAACAATTGATGCAAGGGCAACGATCATCCATAAGTTACTCAGTATCAAGGCCATGGCTACTCTCCTTTGCTAGGTGCATGATAGGTAGTCCCTCTTCATTAAAACATGAATAACTAAACACTCCAACTAGCATTTTCCCCACACTAAAGGGACAGTGATAGCAATTAATTTAATCAATCTGAGTCATAGCCATAGCCAAAAGAAGTAAAAGTTTGTATACTCCCCTTTAAAGATGTATTTTTTATATATCTTTAATCTCTATAGGTAAATAAGCAACCCCTGATTTACTTATATATTTTTAGCCTCCGAGTTTTCTCGGATTTTCCAAGGAGCACCTTATGGGACAATATAAAAAACTCTGGTGGACTCTGATAGCAACCCTAGTGGTAACTATGTCTATTCTGGGTTACTACGGAGTCGAAATCTATCGCAATGTGCCACCTACGCCGGCACAGTTTAAGGTAGAAACTACCGATCAGGTCCTTATGACCAAAGAGGACATTTTACGAGGCCAATCCGCATGGCAAAGCACTGGTGGCATGCAGATCGGTTCAATTTGGGGTCACGGTGCCTACCAGGCCCCTGACTGGACTGCTGATTGGCTCCATCGTGAGTTATTAGCCTGGTTAGAACTAGCCGCTCAAGACGAGTATGGCATGAGCTATGATCAGTTGGAGCCTCTTCAACAGGGTGTACTCCAGGCTCATCTAAAAGTGGAATATCGTACCAACACATATGATGAAGCAACTGATACCGTGACACTTTCTGAGCGTCGTGTCCAAGCGATCGAAAACATCGCTGGTTACTATCAAGACCTCTATGGTAATGAGCCTAGCTTACAAAGCTCTCGCGAAAGCTTTGCTATGAAGGAAAACACATTGCCAGATCCTGAGCGTCGTGAGAGATTGACCGACTTCTTTTTCTGGACTGCCTGGGCTGCCGCTACGGACCGTCCTGGTCACAATGTTACCTACACGAATAACTGGCCACCTGAGCCGCTAATTGACAACGTTCCCTCTGGTGAGAACGTACTCTGGTCAATTATTTCGATTATTATTCTGGTCGCCGGTATTGGCTTCTTGGTCTGGGGTTGGGCCTTTTTACGCAGTGAAGAAGAAGACAATACGGTACCGCCCAAACGCGATCCAATTGCCGCTATTCCACTAACTGACTCACAAAGAGCGCTATGGAAGTACGCTTTACTGACAGTCGGTTTATTTATCTTCCAGATCTTCTTAGGTGGCGCCCTAGCTCACTATACAGTGGAAGGTCAACACTTCTATGGCATTGAACTATCTAAGTGGTTCCCATATTCATTATTGAGAACTTGGCACTTACAAAGTGCTGTGTTATGGATTGCTAGTGGCTTCCTAACAGCTGGCCTCTTCTTAACACCAATTATTAATGGTGGAAAGGATCCCAAGTATCAGCGTCTAGGTGTCAACATCCTATTCGCCGCACTACTCATAGTAACGGTCGGCTCTTTTACAGGAAACTATATTGCTATCGCCGGTCATATGCCTGAGCACCTGAACTTTATGTGGGGGCACCAAGGTTATGAATACCTAGATTTAGGTCGTGTCTGGCAGTTCTTGCTCTTTGTCGGTATTGCCTTCTGGTTAGTCCTGATGATGCGCGGCCTGATCAATGGCTTAAGACAAAAAGGTGACAAGCATCTACTAGCTATCTTTACTGCCTCTGTTGTCGCTATTGGACTGTTCTACGGTACTGGCTTATTCTATGGTGAACATACACCGCTGCCAATCATGGAATACTGGCGTTGGTGGGTTGTCCACTTATGGGTAGAGGGTTTCTTTGAAGTATTTGCTACGGCATCCTTAGCACTTATCTTTGTATCACTCGGTTTAGTATCTAAACGCTTGGCAACTGTCGCTACACTAATTGCGGCCACTCTATTCCTAGTGGGTGGTGTTCCTGGTACATTCCATCACTTGTACTTCTCAGGTACTACGACCCCAGTAATGGCCGTTGGTGCTGCGTTTAGTGCATTAGAGGTCGTACCTTTAATCCTTTTAGGTCATGAAGCATGGGAAAACTGGCGTCTTAAAGACAAATCACCTTGGATGGAAAGACTACGTTGGCCGCTCATGTGTTTCGTAGCAGTTGCTTTCTGGAACATGCTTGGCGCCGGTGTATTCGGTTTCCTAATTAACCCGCCGATTTCCTTGTTCTACTTACAAGGTCTTAACACCACGCCTCTTCACGCCCACGCAGCTCTCTTCGGTGTGTATGGCTTCCTGTCACTCGGCTTTGTATTGATGGTTATACGCTATCTACGTCCAAATATGGTCTTTAGCGACAAACTGATGAAAACCGGTTTCTGGGGCTTAAATATTGGTTTAGTACTCATGATCGCCATCAGTTTACTACCAATTGGTTTATACCAATTCTATGCTAGCGTGACTAAGGGTATGTGGTATGCACGTAGTGAAGGCTTCTTACAGCAAGACTTCCTAGAAACACTACGCTGGTTACGTACCATTGGTGATGTGGTCTTTATCGTAGGTGGTCTGGCTATCTTATTACAAGTAGTTAAAGCATTAATGGGCACTTCAGACTCTACAACAGTAGAGGAAGAAGAGGACGATGAGGCTTATAGCTGCTGCGGTGGTTGTGGCGGCCAAGGTCACGACACAGCACCTCGCACTGCTAAAGTGGAAACACTCTAGTCATAATCTATAAAAACTTAGCTTATAAAATCAAAAGCTAAAAACTAAAAAAAACCGCTGCTCCTGATTCTCAGAGCAGCGGTTTTTTGTGTGACTTCTTTAGTAAACTTGAAGTTTAATCCGTCACTGGGCTAATTTACTAATGAGGATTTGGTGCATCAGAGGGAGCTCCAAACATAAAATCTGGATGAGGAGAACCACCGGTAGGTGGAGTCCCCATAACAGGATCTGCATTCATACTGCCCATAGCGCCACTAGGATGTCCACCACCCGCACCAAATATATCAATCTCACGCTCTTTTAGTAACTCGGCATAAGCTTCAGGATCGCTGTAGGCAAGCTTGGCTTCTTTGACTTGCTCTTCAATCCAGATTTTATCTTCTTCCTGGATTCGGTTATCAGCTAATAAGATCTCCCAACTTCTGATAGCTTCACCATAATTACCTTGCTGGAACATAGCACCGCCTAAGAGCATCAAGGCATCAGGATTATTCTCCTCCAAAGCGAGTGCCTGACTAATTAACTCCATCGGCTTACCATCAAAACCACCACGAAAAATGGCTAAAGAACCGGCAAATAAAGCAAGGTTATTAGGGTCCTTTTCAATGATAGGCCAAGCCTGTCCGAAGCGAGCAACAGCATCTTCATATCTACCCATCGCTCTATAGCTATGAGCTAACATTAACTGCCCGTTATAGTCTTCGGGATTTTCATCTACTCGCTGTTCTAATAATGCAACCGCGTCAATAAACTGCCCGACATTACCTGTACGCTCAAAGGTTGCCGCCGGATTGCCTTGATCCTTCAAGTATAAAAAATAAAACACGCCCCCAGCAATAATTGGAATCAGTAGAAATCCAAGATACCAACTACGACCACTGTCTTTAGGACGTAAACGTAAAAATAAAAGAATACAAATAAGCAGCGCTACAATAACACCGCCAATTATCCAATAAGAAGTTTCCATTACTCAGCAGACTCCGAATCACTCATACTCAAACCTTTATCTTGTTTGCGTATTCCGCGTATTAAAAAAATTAACATCAACAACAAGATAATGCCTGGGCCGAACCAAAGCAGAAAAGTTTGTTGGTTAAATCTAGGGTTGTAATTAATGAACTCGCCATAGCGGTCAACCATATGCTGGACTATCTCATCGTCCGTTTTGCCCAGACTGAGCTGCAATCGTATTTCCGCCTTTAAATCATCTGCTAAACCAGCACCTGACTCTGCAATGGATTGATTTTGGCATACTAAGCAACGTAAATTTTTAGACAAACTATGTTTTCGTTGCTCTAGTTCAGGCGATAAAATGATTTGCTCTGTCATTTGAGCTTGAGCAACAGGACTAATTAAACTAATAAATAAGACGCTTAACAAGGCACTTAATACAAAGGCCAGCAATTTAAAATGAAACTGTTTTTTCATAAAATTAAACACATTAACTTCAGGGTAAGGACGATTAATTAGTCTGTTTTTGTGTCAGTGCCTTATGAACCGCAGGAAGTAAGTCTTGCTGCCAAGACTCCTCATCAAAAGCACCTACATGACGGTGAGTGATAATACCCTGCTCATTAATGACATAGGTTTCAGGCACGCCATAAACACCTAAATCTAGCCCTAAACGGCCCGTTTCATCCTGTAAACTCAAGTGATAAGGATCACCTAAATCACGTAACCAACGTAATGCAGGTCCTGTCTGATCTTTATAATTCAGCCCTACCAATACAACTTCTTCGGGCAAAGGCTGCTCTACAAAAATCTTATGTTCATATTGACAAGCCTCACACCAAGAGGCCCAGACATTTAATACAAATACCTGTCCCTTAAATAAAGACTCGTCATAACTAACATTTTTATTTTTTAAGGAATTCAGGTTAAAAGCAGGCATCGGTTTACCCACCAAAGCCGATGCTAAAGGTTGCTGCTCTCTGCCTAAACCAAATGCTAGTAAAACGACTAATCCAGCTAATAATAATAAAGGCCAAAAACGCTTAAGCCACATCAGTTACTCCTTTTGTCTTAGACACCTTATTAAACTTTTGACGTCTAACCCCGCGAAATGAAATATACGCAGCAAGCGCCATCATAATAAAGCCCGCCCAAACCCAGTTCATCAAAGGTTTATAGTAAAGGCGAACACTCCAAGGACTCGTCTCAAAATCCACGCCTTGCATCTCACCCAAACTCATATATAAATCACGCAAAAACCCACGATTAATGGAGGTTTCAGTCGTCGGCTCACCACCAGAGAAATACTGACGCTTTTCTGGGCGTAAGCGAGCAATGCGCTTACCATCGACTGCCACATCGAAATGTCCGATTAGCGAGTCAAAATTAGCCCCAACCTTACCTTCAAGATGCATAAAACTCACATCATAGCCCTCAACATGAAGCGTTTGACGAGGATAAATCACTCGGTTGTACTCCTCTGCATAATTTTTTGCGGCAAGAGCACCCACCACAAAAACGGCCAAGCCCAAATGACCTAAATTCATCCCTAAAAAATGCAAAGGTAAACTCCAGAGAGCTTGCTTATTACGGCGCATTCGATCAATCACCAAATACACGGAAGAAAAAGCTACCCACCAAGCTGCTGTAAAACCTAAACCTATCCAAAGGGAGAAACCATCCCAAAACATCGGCATAGTCATACCTAACACTGCAGCGGGTACTAGCGGAATGATTAAGTCCTTACGCATACGTGCTAGATTGTCATACTTCCAACGGGCAAATATACCAATAGGTACCAAAACCAATAGCAACAACCACAAAGGAGCCAATACAGACTCAAAATACGGTGGCCCGACAGAAAACTGCCCTAAGCCAAATGCCTCGGTAAAGAGTGGGAATAAAGTGCCCACCATCACCGTGACACACGAAACCACTAAGAGAACATTATTTACTAGAAGTAGCGACTCTCTGGAAAAAATGGCAAAACTTTGTTCATTTTCTTGCAATTTGGGGGCACGCCAAGCGTAAAGCGTCAAGGCGACACCAATCACTAAAAATAAGAAAATTAAGATAAATACACCCCGAGTGGCATCACTGGCAAAAGCATGGACCGAAGTCAGCACGCCCGAACGCACTAAAAAAGTGCCTAATAAAGCCAAAGCAAAGGATGTAATGCTTAATAAAATACTCCAATGCCTAAAGACTTGTCGCTT
>JAAYRZ010000067.1 GCA_012518515.1 Alcaligenaceae bacterium | reverse complement strand
GGCTCATCAGAGAACCGCCAACTAGGGCTCCAATAATCGTTGCTATCACTGCTAAAATCTTATTGACGGTACCAATCAACTCCGGCGCAAAGCCCGCACCACGAATCAAAAAGGTAGTGGAGAGAGCCCCAGCAAAGGCGTCACCCAATTTATATAAAACTATCAATAGTAATAAGGCCCAGGCCTCAGGACGCGAAAAGAACTCCTTGAAAGGCAATACAAAAGCCTCCTCAAGGCTACGCGGCTTTTGTATCTCGCCTGGTTCAGGCGATAAAAAACTGACCACGGCACAAGCAGCCATGATCAAACCCATGAACATATACGTACCACCCCAACCTAACCAAAGAGGCGCAATGATCAAAGCTAGACCACCCGAGATAATCATCCCCACTCGATAGCCCAAGGTTCGGATAGCTGCCCCCGCTGCACGCTCTTCAGGCTTTAGAACCTCAGTACTATAAGCATCAAAGGCAATATCCTGAGTCGCCGACAAAAAAGCCAACATGGTCGCGAGTAAAGCCAGCAACAATAAATGCTCCGCTGGATTCAGCAACCCCATCAAGACTAAAACACCAGCTAAACCAAGCTGTGTTAAGGCCATCCAACCCCGTCTACGGCCCATAAAAGGGGGCACATAGCGATCAATAAAAGGAGCCCAGAGGAACTTAAAAGTATAGGCCATCCCTACCAAGGTCAAAAAACCGATTTGCTGCAGGGAGACATCAGAGACCGTGGCCCAGGCCTGAAAAGTGCCTCCTGATAAAGCTAAGGGCAAACCACTCGCAATACCCAACAAAAACAGGGGTAAAACACGAGGACTTAAATACGGCTGAATATACTTATAGAACACGCTGTTTCCTTAGGCCGCAGACAACTCAGACGACTTAACTGAGGCGGCTGCCTGAACAGCTCGAGGAGTTTTGAAATAGTACACGACTAGGGAACTACGCCAACTCGGTAAAAAGCCCACTTCCTTGCCATTATTATAAGTTGAACGCTTAATAATATGCAGACCGAGATGCTTGGCCAAATCCTCAAAATCCTTAAGCGTACAAAGGTGAATATTAGGCGTGTTATACCACTGATAAGGCATTTGACCAGTCACTGGCATACGTCCCTGGAAAATAGACCACCAATGCGTCCAATGACCAAAATTAGGAAAGGATACGATCCCATAGTCCGCCACACGTGCCATTTCCTTAAGAATATGCTCCGTGTTAATCATGGCTTGCAGCGTCTGTGATAGC
Organism: Alcaligenaceae bacterium; assembly: GCA_012518515.1. Taxonomy (GTDB): domain Bacteria; phylum Pseudomonadota; class Gammaproteobacteria; order Burkholderiales; family Burkholderiaceae_B; genus Oligella. The sequence goes on along the minus strand of JAAYRZ010000067.1, from coordinate 853 downwards.
ACCACCACATCAAATTGCTTGCAATCAAATAAAGCTAGACCGTCTTCAAGGTTTTGTTGAACGACAGGCACGCCCTTTTGTACACAACTAACCACACGCTCGTTATTAATTTCCACACCAACGCCAGTGACGCTTTTGTTGACTTGTAGATAATTCAATAAGTCACCCGTACCACAACCTAGGTCTAGTACCCGACTATTGCTCGGAATCCAGTCTGCCATTTCCTTGAGGTCGACACGAATACTACTTTTTGTCATAGAGAACGCTCCTTGGCAATCTTTGAAAAATAACCGCGCACCACACCGTGATATGTCGGGTCAGTCAATAAAAAGGCATCATGACCATGGGGTGCGTCAATTTCCGCGTACGTCACCTCATGTTGATTTTTTAATAGAGCCTGCACTAGCTCTCGCTTCATCGCCGGCGGAAATCGCCAATCCGTGGTAAAGGATACAGTCAAGAAACGCGACTTTAAATGAGCTAATGCCTTGGCCAAATCACCACCACCATAACGCCTCGCGGGGTCAAAGTAATCTAGGGCGCGAGTAATTAGTAAATAAGTATTAGCATCAAAGTAGCGTGAAAACTTCTCCCCCTGATAGCGCAAATACGATTCAACTTCAAACTCCACATCAAAGCCGTATTGATAACGACCATCTTCGGCAAAGTTTCGTCGCTCACGACCAAACTTCACAGACATATCATCATCAGACAAGTAGGTAATATGCCCTAACATGCGTGCAACTGAAAGACCGGAACGCGGTACCGTATCATGAGCATAAAAATCACCCTGATGAAACTCTGGGTCTGTTGTAATGGCTCGTCGCGCCACTTCGTTAAAAGCAATATTTTG
>JAAYRZ010000066.1 GCA_012518515.1 Alcaligenaceae bacterium | reverse complement strand
GGATAGGCACCACGATACTTAGTTTCAACGCCTTGGTAACCATAACCGGCATCAACTAGACCGTATAAAGTGACAATCTCTCATTTTGTTGCAGTTTTATTACTTTTAATGGAGAGTTTGTTACTAAAAAGCAACCTTTATAACATCATGGACTTTGCTGCCTAAACAGATACTGCATAGGCAGCATGTGGCTTGTGAGACTAGTCAACAATTTTCATATGGGTATATTTCATTTGAACAACGAGCGCGCTGAATCAATTTTGTCAGCTTAGTTTAAGCAATTAAAAAACAGCTCCAAACATATGAAGCTGCCTTTTAAACTGCTTAAGCCTTAACATTAAGGCTATGATATTTTTTATATACGATTAATCAACTAACTTGATATCGCCCTTCATGATGGCAAAGTGGCCAGGGAAGGTACAGAAGAAAGTATAGTCTTCGCCATCTTCCAAATCAGCTGGTTTAAACGTAGTTGAGGTTTCTTCACCACCACCCACCATGGCCGTATGAGCCACAATACGCTCATCATCGGTATTTAGGTAGTCATTAGCCGGCCCCGCCGCTGCGGCTTCGGTAGAGATTGCCTGAGCATCAGCCACTTTAGATACGACGACGTTATGACCCATTGCCGCTTTAGGAAGATTACCCACGTGCTTAAAGTTAATCGTCACCTCATCACAAGACTTACTTACCTCGATCTCCTTGACATTAAACTGCATGGCATCGTTCCCCTCAATCTCGATAGTACAGTCAGCAGCCATCACAGGAGCTGCAGCAAAAGATAGTAAAGCAGTTAACGCTAATGTTTTTAATTTCATAACCTTCTCCTTTGGTTTGACTTCTCAAGTAGAACACTCGAGCTCGGTTTCATCTTAGCATAAGAGGCAAAGTAGGCAAGTCTAATTTAGGCATTAAAAAAGCCACTCCGACAATGCAGGAGTGGCTGATTTAGTAACTCTACTAAAGACCTAAGCGAAACGCCTAGGCTTCAAGTAATTAGTCAACTAACTTAACATCGCCTTTCATGATAGCGAAGTGACCTGGGAAGGTGCAGAAGAATGTGTAGTCTTCGCCTTCTACTAGGTCAGCAACTTTAAGCGTAGTAGATGTGGTCTCACCACCGCCTACCATATCAGTAGCAGCAACGATACGCTCGTCTTCTTTGTTCAAGTAGTCGTTAGCTGGACCAGCAGCAGCCGCTTCAGTAGCAATCGCTTGTGCGTCAGCAACTTTAGAAACTACAACGTTATGGCCCATCGCTGCTTTAGGTAGGTTACCAACGTGATTTAAGTTAATAGTAACTTCATCACATGATTTGCTAACTTCGATTTCTTTTACGTTGTACTGCATCGCGTCGTTACCCTCGATCTCGATAGTACACTCAGCAGCCATCGCAGGGGCAGCACCAAAAGATAATAAAGCAGCTAAAGCTAATGTTTTAAATTTCATAATAATTACTCCTTGAGAGTGATAAATCAAATAAACGCTATTTGAATATGGATAATCCTATCATTAATAAATAAGCTTATTAAGTCAGAATAGTAACAATTCCTGACTCAGAACTGTCATATAACTGCACCTATATGATAAGGCCTACTGGCTTATTATCAAGTAGAAACCCTAAGAACAACTTGAGTTTCGTCAAAGCAATTGTAATTAACTCTCAGCTAATTTACGCGACAACTCACGCGGCAGAGGAAAAGATACGTTTTCCTCAATACCCTGCATCTTACGAACTGAGATCGCTCCTAACTCCTTGAGACGAGATATTACATCTTGAACCAACACCTCAGGTGCTGAAGCCCCTGCGGTAATACCAATACGCTGCGCACCAACCAACCACTGTGGCTCAATACACTCAGGTCCATCAACTAAATATGATGGACAACCTAAACGCTCAGCGACCTCACGTAAACGATTAGAGTTAGAGCTATTAATGCTACCTACGACAAAAAACACATCACAATCAGGTGCCATCATCTTGACCGCATCCTGGCGGTTTTGTGTGGCATAACAAATGTCACTCTTTTTAGGCTCGACGATATTAGGGAAGCGAGCTTTTAAAGCTGCAGTCACAGCAGAAGCGTCATCAACTGACAAGGTTGTCTGCGTCACCACAGCCAAGCCCTCTGGATCTTCTACCACTAGATTAGCCACATCTTCTGGTGTCTCTACCAAATGAATACGACCCTCAGCCTGCCCCAAGGTACCCTCTACCTCTGGGTGACCCTTATGGCCAATCATCACGATCTCACGATTAGCGGCGTGCATCTTTTTGACTTCCATGTGCACCTTAGTCACAAGTGGGCAAGTCGCATCAAAAATCTGCAATTTACGGCGATCCGCCTCTTCGCGGACTGCTAAGGATACGCCATGCGCAGAAAACACCACAATCGCCCCCGCAGGTGCCTCATCGAGCTCCTCGATAAAGATAGCGCCCTTATCGCGTAAGGAGTCAACAACGAAGCGGTTATGCACAATCTCATGACGCACATAAATCGGTGCGCCATGAATCTCAAGTGCTCTCTCTACAATATCAATGGCACGGTCAACACCAGCACAGAAGCCACGCGGCTCGGCCAAATAAATCTCTGCTTGCTGAGGCATGATTACATCACTCCTAGAATCTCGACATCCACCCTGAGATCTAAACCACTCAGTGGATGGTTAAAATCAAATAAGGCCTGGTCCCCATCCCAACGCTTAAATACGCCGGAATACTTACTACCATCGGGTGCTGCAAACTCGACCATATCGTCTGTGTCAAACTCAGTCTCTTCACCCGCGTGCTCAATCAGCATCTGCTTAGTTAAATAAATCAGCAAATCGGGATTACGATCACCATAAGCACGCGAAGCAACCACGTGATAAGTTAGTAGATCACCTTCTTTTAAGCCAATTAAAGGCTCCTCAAGACCTGCTAACCACTGGCCAGAACCCATCTGCAAGGTAGCAGGATTGCTACCGAAGGTCTCAATAAATACCTGACCTCTCCCCTCACCCGAATCTAAACTGATCCGATAATGCAGGGTGATATACGAATCTGCATGGACAATATTACTCACTTTTGATTTTTCCCTGAGGCCATGGGCCATAGTTAAACTTTACCAACTTTCTATTGTACCAAAATGAACACACAACAACCTTTTCATGGCCAAGAGCGACCGAGAGAACGCTTGTTACAACACGGCCCTCAGGTCTTAACCACACCAGAGCTACTCGCCGTTATCTTAGGCACTGGGG
>JAAYRZ010000238.1 GCA_012518515.1 Alcaligenaceae bacterium | reverse complement strand
CATCAATGCTATCTTTTAATGACAATCTATTTATCAGTTAAAAATTCGCAATTTAAAATAATATTCTCGTAAAAAAACTGTGATATAAATACGTAATTCCTCTGTGCCAATAGATTCCTATTGCGCAAAGTTATTAAGTTTTGAAAGGAAAAAACTTGTTTAAGTCAGCAAAATTTGAGTCTAAAGAGCTCGTGCCGCATCTCGGTAAAAACGGACTCGCTATTTTTGAAAAATACGTATCTAATTCTGCATGCTATCTAGAATATGGTTCGGGCGGTAGCACCCTAAGAGCACATAACTTGGGGGCCAAGCACATCATTTCAGTGGATTCTTCCAAAGATTGGACGCTGGCCATTCAAAATAATTTAAATCACTCTCCTAACGCTGATTTACTTTATTGCGATATCGGCTTAGTTGGTCGATGGGGTAAACCGACCAAAGAGGGCAAACTACAAAACTACCATACCTATATGAGTAGTCCTTGGACTGTGGCCCAAGAAAAAGATCTCAATGTCGATCTCGTGATGATTGATGGCCGCTTCCGTGTCGCCTGCTTTTTATACAGCTTACTCTGCGCCGAACCTGGCACCGTGATTTTATTTGATGATTATTTAACCAGACCGCGTTATCACGTGGTTGAAAAGTTTTGCACAAAAACTAGAAACTACGGGCGCATGGCGGAGTTTCATGTCAAAAAAGACTATAACTTGCCTGAATTAGTGGCTTATATTTCAAAGTATTCGATTATTAAGGATTGAGGTTAGTCGTTAAAGGGGTGAAGCGTAAATTAGAAATAGCTTTCTTTTTACGCAACTACCTTTCGCGAAACACGACCAAGTGCGAATAAGAAAAGCCAACCACCATACTAAAAAATGAAAAAAGCACTAGAGTAAGCAAAGGCTCTAGCCCTACTTCGTCCGCGAAGTTGCCCATAACAAAGCTTAAGACGAGCATAAAGGACACGAATGATAAGTAGCGACGCTTACTTGCCCTCGCTTTAAAAGTGAAGCGTGCATTCACAAAAAAAGAAAAAGTAACCGCCATCAAATAGGCAATAAAGTTACTCCACGCCTGATTCAGCGTAGCCCCGTACAGCAAAAAGAAAAATACCGACCAATGCACGACGGTATTCATGACGCTTATACTGGCGTACTTGCCAAATAAGCTAAAAAGTGGTTTGTACATCGATCAATCTTTTAGTACTTAGTGAAAGTTAAAACGGCTTGTTGTGTGAGCGCCTTTAGCACCTGATGAGATATAGCTGTCAGCAGTCTAGGCTTGAGAGATATCACAAGAAATAACAATATGTAATTTAGATTGCATTATATCAAGCAAGTGCGGAAATGGGTATATGTTTGAGCTTCAATTAGGAGTTTTATAAAACCTCTTCTATTCATCTATTTAGCTTAATAACCCACGTTTACCATGCGTACCAAATTTGGTACTACATTAAGACTTATCTCTTGCAAAAGAACGTCTTAAACAACTACGGAGCACAACAAATGAATAGCGAAGGAACACAGCATATAGGTAGTAATTTT
>JAAYRZ010000065.1 GCA_012518515.1 Alcaligenaceae bacterium | reverse complement strand
TCCTTAAGGCACCATATCAAATCCGTGGCACAGAGACGGTCGTGGATGGCCGCCAAACGCTTGGCTGACTCCGGGTGCCAGCTGCGCATATTGTGCAGGCTGCAATCCGGATGGGTAATATAAAGCGTACCGCCTAACAATACAATCCCTCGCTCTCTTTGAAACTAAAAATTAATGTTATCAATAACATCTTAATACGGACTTGACTCTTCAAAGACTCGGTATATACCCTATACTTTATAGGTGCTAGTTATGATTAAATCATTTAATAGTTAATCTCTTATTTAAAATCAATTTCTCCTTAAGTTAAAAAACATTGCCACATGAAACCGACAAAATTACTCCTGACTACTCTTTCAGTTATTGGTCTTTCAGCCTGTGCCAGTAGCTCTTCCCACCAATCAACAGCCAATCGCCAGCCACAACCAGACACTCATAAAGTAGCTACTAATACCGCGACCACCGATGTTCCGGGCAGCGTAGGTCTGAGCTCAGACTTTGAAAGTCGTTCATTAAGTGCTAATAAAGATGTGTTTATTCAAGAAGTTGCCGAACGCTACGAAATTCCTACTAAGCACGTCGCTAAGCTGGTGAATTCGGCACAAGTCAATAGCCAAACTCAGCGCCTCATGGCTCCTAGCTCCAGCGGGCGAGTAAAGCGTTCCTGGACAACTTACAGAAATCGCGTCATGGATCCCATCCGCGTACGTGGAGGTAAGAGTTTTATGCAAAGAAATGCCTCTACACTCAAGGAGGTGGAGCGAGAATATGGGGTACCATCAGAAATCGTCGCCAGTATCATTGGTGTTGAAACAGTCTATGGCAACTACATGGGCAGCTTTAAACTACTGGACTCACTATACACGTTGGGCTTTCATCACCCAGACCCTAATCGCCCTGATCGTCACCAATCCTTTAGAAATCAGCTAGCGGCCTTAATCAAACTCGACCATCAGGGCAAGATTAATGCCAATACCGAGCTAGGCTCCTTTGCTGGCGCGACCGGCCTACCACAATTTATGCCGATCAGTATCATGCACTATGCTGTCGATGGCGATGGTGATGGACGTATCGATCTACGTAATAGCGAAGTGGATGCCATTCACTCTGTAGCAAACTTCCTCGTCAAACACGGTTGGGAGCCTGGCATGCCTGTCTTTGCTCCTGCTACTCTGCCACAAAACCCTGCCGCCATTGAAGGCAAAGGTTTAGAGCCAACACTAAGTTGGCAGGATTTAAAAGCTCAAGGTTCAAACAGCAACAGTAATGATGCTTCATGGAAAAATGGCCAAAAGCTAGGCATTATCAATCTGATGGATGAAACACAAGGAAGAAATGAGTATCGTATCGCCACTCAAAACTTTTTTGCGATTACCAAATACAATAATAGTTACTTCTATGCTGCCTCAGTCGCCGACTTCGCGCAGACATTGAAATAAGCTTAGTGTCTTAATTTAAAAACATGCCCAGACCAGATCCGAAATATTTAACCAAAATTTCGGATCGAGGTACATCGTAAAGACTAGCAGTAATACAAAGATAGCCGCAAAGGCTAAGACAATACGCATGACATTGCCTCAACTAATTAGTTGCAAGAAGTGGTCCTTTTCGCCGTTCAATTGCTCGCTCCACGATAGGCCAATTAGCCAAGGTAGCGAAAACACTTAACGCAATTGCTAGCATCCACATCAAGTCATAATTACCAAATCTATCATAAAAGGCACCGCCCATCCAAACTCCTAGGAAGGATCCTACTTGATGACTAAAGAAGGCAATACCTCCCAACATGGACAAATGACGAATACCAAAAATCTGAGCAATAATTGCGTTAGTTGCTGGTACCGTTGACAGCCAGAGAAAACCCATGGCAATTGAGAACAAGTAAACACTTATTGCACTGAGCGGAACTAACAAGAACAATGCAATAACAATACCCCGTATCCCGTAAATGCCAACTAACAAATAGCGTTTTTGAAAACGTTGGCCTAAGGAACCGACAAGATAACTGCCAAAAATATTAAATAGACCAATCAAAGCTAAGGAATAACTCGCCACCTCCGGTCCCAAACCATTGTCCTTTATGTAGCCTGGTAAATGGACGGCTATAAATACCACTTGAAAACCGCACACAAAATAACCCAGTATAAGAAGCACATAACTACGATATGTCATCGCCTCTTTGACTGCTTCGGTGATACTTTGATCCTGTTCACTGCCTAGCTCATCGCTAGAAGGCACCCAAGCTACCCGCTCTCTCAGAAAAAATGCAAGTGGAATAATCAATAAAGAAAGCATCGCCAAGATAACTAAGGCATTTTGCCAACCACTCAGAGAGATTAAAGTATTGGAGACTGGTAGCATCATAAACTGGCCAAACGAGCCAGTAGCTGCGGCGACACCCATAGCCCAAGAACGCTGAGTAGCACTAATATGACGACCAATAATACCGAAAATAATAATGTAAGTTGTGGCTGAGTGAGCTATACCAGTAATCACCCCGGCAGTCAGAATAAACATCAGAGGCGTTGTGGTATAAGCCATCCCCAATAAACCAAGGGCATAACACAACGCACCGACCACCATGATCTTAAACGCACCATAACGATCGGCCAGCATACCGGCGAAAATACCAACCACACCCCAAATCAGATTTTGCAAAGCAATGGCAAAAGAGAAGACCTCTCTGTCCCAGCCATGTTCCTGACTAATCGGTAGCAGCCACAAACCGAAGCCGTGACGAATACCAACGGATAAAGTGACAATCAGTCCACCGCAAACCAAGATCTGACGCAAGGATAATTTATTTTGTACTACTACGCCCATCTTCCCCTCCTACCGCCTTATAGCATTTGCTTATTATTAGTTTTTATCGGCGTGTTTTAGTATGGGCCAAGCTTTGCTCAGATAATAGAACATCGACCACAAGGTTAAGAATGCCGCTATAAATATAAGCACATTACCAACAAAGGCTAAATCGACGCCTAAAACAGTCTGGTAGACCATAAGACATGGAATAGCCGCCATCTGCGCGGCGGTCTTGAACTTACCCAGTTGATTAACTGCCACACTACTACGAGCACCAACGCTTGCCATCCACTCTCGTAAGGCAGAAATAGTCAACTCACGACCAATGATAATCAAGGCAATATAAGATTCGACTCTACCTAAATCAAGGAGAATCAATAAGGCTGCGCATACCATCAACTTATCAGCGACAGGGTCTAAAAAAGCCCCGAAAGCAGAGGTCTGATTCCAACGACGTGCTAAATAACCATCTAGCCAGTCGGTAATCGCCGCTACCACAAAGGCAATCGCCCCGAGCCAGTCACGCAAAGACACGCTAAGACTGTCCAGAGGCAGATAATACAACCCTATAAATAAGGGAATAATGGCAATTCGTAGCCAAGTAAGAAGAATCGGTAAGTTCATTGATTTCATAGCAGCTATATTACCACCGAAAAGTGTAGGCTACACTAAAAAGTGCCTAACGCAAAGCATCATAAATACGTTGTGCCATTTGTTGAGAAATCCCTTCAACAGAAGCTAAATCATCAACGGTGGCATTGACCACTCCATTAAAACCGCCAAAACGTGCTAATAATCGTTGACGACGCTTCGGTCCCACCCCTTCAATCTCTTCTAGACGGGATACATTCCTAGCTTTTGCCCGCTTGCTCCGCATACCGGTAATGGCAAAGCGATGCGCCTCATCACGTATTTGAGCGATTAACAATAAAGCTTTGGAAGCCAAACCCAATTCGACAGAAGGCCGAGAATCAGCAAAAATCAGCGTTTCCAATCCTACCTTGCGGCCTTCGCCCTTAGCCACACCAACAATCATAGAGATATCAAGACCCAAATCAGTGAATACCTGACGAGCTACCTCCACCTGCCCTTTACCACCATCAATTAAGACCAAATCGGGTAAAGAAGCTGATTCATAACCTTGAGCATAACGACGTTGTAGTACCTGCCGCATCGCCGCATAATCATCGCCCCCGGTAATACCGGCAATATTATAACGACGATAGAGCGAAGGCTGCATATCATGGTGCTGATACACCACACAAGAAGCCTGAGTTGCCTCACCATGACTATGACTAATATCAAAACACTCAATACGTAACTGAGCCAAGGCATCTGAATCCAGATCCAACTCTAAAAGCTCTGCTAAGGCTTGTGTACGTTCCTGCATTTGTCCCGCTTCTGCAGAACGTCGTTGTAAGGCAATTTGAGCATTGCGTTGAGCCTGTTCAAGCCAATTTCTACGTACACCACTAGGTCGTGTAATGACCTGAGTCCTTGCTCTCCCCTCTTGCTTTAGCAATAGCAAAAGTTCAGGATCCGGTAAAGCATGAGAACAAACTATCACAGGGGGTAATTGATGCTCTGAATAGTGGCTAGCCACAAAAGCAGCAAGTACTTCCGCTAGCTCATCACCATTGACGTGAGTCGGAAAAATGGGCTTATCCCCCAAGTGTCGTCCTGCCCTAACCATCGCTAGATTCACGCAGTAACTACCATCATATTGTTCCACTGCAATCACATCAACGTCACTCTCATCACTTGATTCCATTGCTTGTTGCTGCATTAAGGTAGCTAGAGAATTCATCTGATCTCTAAACATTGCTGCTCGTTCAAACTGCAGCTCATTTGAAGCATCAAGCATTTTATTTTCTAAGGTTTGTAAAACCTCATTGGACTCCCCATGCAATACCTTGACAGCATGTTCAATATCCGCCTGATACTCTTCCTTGCCAATTAAACCTACACAAGGTCCTGAGCAACGTTGAATCTGATATAACAAACAGGGACGTGAGCGATTAGAAAAAACACTATCCTCACAGGTACGCAAACGGAAAATCTTTTGCAACAACTGCATGGTATCGCGTACTGCCCATGAGTTTGGATACGGTCCGAAAAAATGCCCCTTTTTATTGGTCGAGCCACGATAATAAACCATGCGAGGGGATTCGTGATCCGTAAACATCAGATAAGGATAAGACTTATCATCACGGAATAAAATATTGTATTTTGGCTGTAAGCGCTTGATTAAATTAACTTCTAAAATTAGCGCTTCAGCTTCAGAGTTAGTGATCGTAATATCCACACTCGCTACGCGAGCGACCATATGAGCAATACGTGGGCTTTGTAGATTTTTTTGAAAATATTGGGAAACCCGTTTTTTTAAATCCTTGGCCTTACCTACGTACAAGATCTCACCGTCCTCCGCGACATGCCGATACACACCGGGTAGATTAGGTAGTTTTTTTAAAAAATCTTGAATATCAAAAGAAGACGACTCAGAACTCATATCATTGACTATCAACGAATTAACTTCGTAACCACTTTAAACAAGCGGTTCAGACTCTTGAGCTAAGCGATCAATCATCTGTTTAGCTTTGACATAACGCGGCTCACTATGCAACTGCTGCCAATTCATGGAGAATGATTTGAGGTGTAGCTTTTTGAGGCGCTCAATAGATTCAGCACTCGCTTCGTGCTGTAAATTAGCCAATAACTCATCCGCTAAATCAGGTCGATTGCATACAAGCACCATATCGCAACCTGCTGCAAACGCCGCATTAGCTCGCTCAACAATCCCTCCGACTACTGAAGCCCCTTCCATTGTTAAATCATCAGAAAAAACCATACCTTGATAGTTCATTCGCTGACGTAACACTTCCTGAATCCAAAACTTAGAAAAACCAGCCGGCATGGAATCAACCTTTTCATAAATCACATGCGCTGGCATCAAAGAAGGTAATTTAAGGTGACCAAGAGCCACATAAGGCTTGATGTCTTCTTCCCAAATCTCATCAAACTCTCTCGTATCTACTGGAATAGCTACGTGAGAATCAGCCTCGACAAAGCCATGTCCTGGGAAGTGCTTACCACATGAAGACATACCCGCCTCTCCCAAACCTTCAATCAATGCCTCGGCAAGCTTAGCCACCACCTCAGGGTTTCGATGAAAAGAACGATTACCAATTACCTCACTAAGCCCATAATCAAGGTCAAGAACTGGGGTAAAAGAAAAATCCACACCACATGCTGCCAATTCGGCTGCCAAGACATAACCCACCTCACGAGCTAAATCAAGTGAGGCTTCCTGATTGCTATCCCATAACTCACCTAAGTCACGCATCGCCGGCAAATGGGTAAAACCACCGCTACGACAACGCTGAACTCGGCCACCTTCGTGGTCAATGGCAATTAAGAGCGGCTCATCACGTACCTCATGAATTTGACGGCACAACTCACTTAACTGCTTTGGGTCCTGATAATTACGGGCAAATAAAATAACTGCGCCGACAAGAGGATTTTTAAGACGTTGAATCTCATGATGCTGTAGACATAAGCCCTCTACATCCACCATCACAGGCCCCAGGCTCAAACTTGATTGTTTATTTTTTGACGACATAACTTGCCTTTAACTATCTTTGTTAATTCGATGACTGTTTGCGTTCGACAATGACTAACGCCATTGCCAAGTCTGACTCATCACTCAATGAGACATGTGCTTCACCAAAACGTGCTTCATACCAATCTTTTAATTCCCCGGACAAGACCACCATCGGCTTACCGCTAGGTGCGTTTAAAGTCTGCATCGCAGACCAGCGCATTGGCGAACGCATGCCTAAACCTACCGCTTTTGAGAAGGCCTCTTTGGCAGCAAAACGTGTCGCCAAAAAAGTCACTCCTCGGTGCGGGTCACGATCATAACGCCGTTGAAACTTTTCTCTTTCACCAGCCCCCAAAATTCGCTTTAAAAAACGTTCACCATGACGCTCAAAGGCACTTTGAATACGATCAATATAGATCAAATCGGTGCCAATACCAGCAATTGCATTAGCCGCGGGCGTTTGCCTTGGGTCAAGAATTCTCGGATCAAGCATGTTGTAATCCCCTAGATAAGCACACTACTCTACTGTCTCGGACAACTTTAAAAAAGTATCACGATAATGTCTTAATTCCTCAATGGACTCATGAATATCAGCTAAGGCTTCATGTCTACCCTTTTTGACCACACCACGATATACCTCGGGATTCCAGCGTTTGGCCAATTCCTTTAAGGTACTGACATCAAGCGTACGATAATGGAAAAATCGCTCTAATTCAGGCATGTATTTGAACATAAAACGACGATCTTGACTGACCGTATTACCGCAAAGTGGTGAGGCTCCCTTATTGACATATTGACTCAGAAACTCAATTAGCTGCTGCTCTGCTTCAGCTTCTGTCGTAGTCGATGCCCTGACCTTTTCAGTCAAGCCAGTACGCCCATGAGTGCTAGTGTTCCACTCATCCATTGCGTTTAACACCTCATCAGATTGGTGAATAACAATCACCGGCCCCTCTGCTACAACGGTTAAATCGGGCTCAGTTACTACCACAGCCACTTCCAACACTCGTTCAATCTCCGGATCTAAACCACTCATCTCCATATCCAACCAAACTAAACGAAGGTCTCTTGACGCCATAAATACTTCCTTTTAATTTACTATAATGATTATCATAGTATTGTCGCACAGATATATTGTTTATACAGGAACCCATGCAAGCACATCACTTTACATTTTTATTTATCACTCTGATTATTCTGGATTTCGGTATCCGCACTTGGCTTAATATCCGCCAAATCCGTCACATCTCTAAGCACGCCACCGCAGTGCCTGAGGAGTTCGCTGAGCATATCAGCCTCAAGAGTCATCAGCGTGCCGCCCGCTATAGTCTGGAGCGTTTACGCCTCAGCCAAATAGAGGTCTTTTATGATGTACTAATTTTATTAGCCTTAACCATTTTAGGCGGTATTGACTGGTTATTCCGCTCCTTTGGTTTGGATGTCGAGCCTAGCTTATTCAGGTCCTTAGTATTTATTATTGCAGTACAGTTGATTTTAAGTATCTTAAGTTTGCCATTCTCCATCTATAAAACTTTTAAACTTGAACAAAAATACGGCTTCAATCGGACCTCACCTGGGTTATTTATCAAAGATACGGTCACTAGTCTTTTATTATCCCTAGTACTGGGCAGTATTATCCTGATTGCGATTTTATATCTTATGCAAAGTACCGAGCTTTGGTGGTTCTGGGCTTGGCTTGTAGTCCTCGGCTTTATGGCTATCATGATGTATGTCTCACCGACCTGGTTAATGCCCTTATTTAATAAGTTTAATCCCCTTGAAGAAGGTGAGGTCAAAGAAAAAATCGAGCGTTTAGCCGAACGTTGTAATTTTGAGCTTAGTGGCTTATTCGTGATGGATAGCTCCAAACGCAGTTCTCATGGCAATGCATTTTTTACAGGTTTTGGGAAAAACCGTCGTATTGTCTTTTTTGATACCTTACTCAACAAACTAAAGGCCAGCGAAATTGAAGCGATTATGGCTCACGAGTTAGGGCACTTTAAACACAAGCATATTATTAAGCGTCTAGCCATGATGGTTTTAGGTAGCTTTATCTTCTTTGCTGTACTCGGCTATGTCAGTGATAAAACTTGGTTTTATGAAGGATTAGGCGTAAGCCTACCAGCGCATGATGCCTACCATGCCCTCACCCTGATATTGTTTGCGCTCGTCATGCCGACCTTTACTTTTTGGTTGACCCCGCTTAATAGCCGCCTTTCACGCCGTGATGAGTTCGAAGCAGATGCCTTTGCCGCTCAGCATAGTGATGCCGATGAGCTGATTTCTGCGCTCGTCAAGCTATACGATGATAATGCCAGCACCCTCACACCGGATCCTGCATTCTCTGCTTATTATGACAGTCATCCACCGGCAACTATCCGCATTCAACACCTCAGAGGTATGACAGGAGCCAGCCTATGATGCAGGGTCGCATAATCTCTGCCCATGGGAGGCATTATGTCGCCCGGGTCGAGGAGCAATTATGGCATTGCTACACTCGTGGTAAAAAAGCAGGGATATGCGTTGGTGATTATGTGGAGCTTTCCCCTCAAGGTAATAATGAAGCTCGCATAGAAAATGTACTAGAGCGTAAAAACTTGCTTTACCGTAGTGATGAGATGCGTAGCAAGCAATTTGCCGCTAACGTTGATATCTTATTGTTAATCACCGCAGTAGAACCCAAGTTTTCTGATGATTTATTAGGCCGTGCCTTGACCGCGGCATGGAATGAAGATCTGGAGCCATATATCGTTTTAAATAAAATCGATATAGAAAAAGGCTTAGCCGAAGCCCGCACTCGCCTGCAACGCTACCTAGATTTAGGCGTGAAGCTAATCGAGTGTAGTATCCATGAACCTAATGACTTGGCTGCTAAACTACTACCCATTGTTAAGGGGCGCACAGCTCTCTTACTTGGTCAAAGCGCCATGGGTAAATCCAGCATTCTCAATGTGCTAGTACCTACAGCCAAAGCCCACACTCAAGAGCATTCGCACGCTTTAGGCGCTGGCCGTCATACTACGACTAAAACAGAACTGTATGATGTTCGGGAAAATAACAACATCACTGCCTCAATCATCGATTCGCCAGGCTTTCAAAACTTTGGTTTATTGCACTTGAGTGATGAACAAATCGTCAAAGGCTTCCCAGAGTTTAGCGAAGCCATCCAACACTGCCGCTTCTATAATTGTCGCCATTTGCGTGAACCTAATTGCGGTGTACTAGCCGCCCTTGAAAGCGGCCAGATACACCCAGAACGCTACGCGCTTTATGAACGAATTGTGGCAGAAAATGAAGCAGCAAGCCGATGGTAAATAGATAGCCTAAGCTTAAATCAGCGCGCTTGTTGTAGGCGCTGATAAAGATTGCGCAATATCGAAGCCGTAGCACCCCAGATGAAGTGATTAGCCCAAGTAATCCCATAATAGCTAAAAGGCAGCTCACCTCTGTCTGCTGTATATAAACGGTAGTTATTAGGGTCAGTCAGAAAACTCAGTGGCACCAAAAAAACTTCTTCTACCTCTCTGGTATCAATCATAAAGCGAGAAGCTTCAGTCATCCACCCTAAATAAGAGCTCATGGCGAAGCCAGTACCAGTATAAAAAACTGGCATCTCGCCAAAGACAGAAATCTTAGAGCGCTCAACCCCTATCTCCTCCTCAGTCTCGCGCAAGGCAGCATCCTCTAGATCCTTGTCGCTCTCTTCAAAACGACCACCTGGAAAGCTCACCTGACCACGATGACTTCGTAATTTAGAGGAACGCTTAGTGAGTACAATTTGAGCTTGATTGTCCTTGTTAACAATAGGAATCAGGACACCAGCCTCAATAAAACTACTCTTAACAACCTCTTTTTGAGAGTTCCAATGCTCAACTAACTGATCTTGGCGCCAAGCATGCTCAGGCAAAAAAGCACGCTCTAATAACTCAGATAATTCCTCATCTCTAATCACCGGTAATCCAAAACCTGCACTCTCTGACGGTTGAGTCAGTGGATTAAAATCGGGCACTGATCGATGAGGAGGATTATGAGATTTGTTCATTTTATGAATAATAATTAGAATTATTTAATAAATATCAATACCTTATATTATATAGTTCTAATTTCTTTTAGCAATAAACAAAAAGAAACCAAGCGTTAATTATCGCTAAATCAGCAACAATTAAAGGCCTAGTGAGTTAATTAAGCTAGGAATAAAAAAAGCATGCCTCCAATAAAATGAAGACATGCTTTATAAATTAGCGCTAACAGAGTTGCTATAAACTACTTAGCAACAACTTTACGAACTAACTTTTCTTTAATACGAGCTGCTTTACCAGAACGGTTACGTAAGTAGTAAAGCTTAGCGCGACGGACTGCACCACGGCGCTTAACTTCGATAGAAGCGATTTGCTGAGAGTATAACTGGAAGGTACGCTCAACCGCCTCACCGGATGAAATTTTGCGAACAGTAAAAGCAGAGTTTAAACCGCGGTTACGCTTAGCGATAACCACACCTTCGTAAGCCTGGGTACGTTTGCGGTTACCCTCAATTACGTTTACGTTTACTACAACGGTATCACCAGGAGCAAATTCAGGGATAGTCTTACCTTCGCTAAGGCGCTGAATCTCTTCCTGCTCAAGAGTTTGAATTAAGTTCATATGGACTCCAAATCATCATACACAACGAAAACACTCCATGCGGCTCTTGTTCTTGGTCGACTATGAGCTCAACATGTAAACTACACACTTATGTAATTTAATTGTCAGAGGATGAGTAAGCCAAAGATTTTACCCTTTAAATCAGTCGCTTGTCAATGATAAAGCCCATAAAAATCTCGCTCAATAGCAACTGTTGTAAAGTCACCTCTGCTTGCTCGAGTAATTGTGATTACAACTTATTAATCGGGATTTTAAAGTAGGTCGTACCGTTATCCTCTGCTGGAGGAAACTCACCGGCTCGCATATTGAGTTGTACCGACGGTAAAATCAGTTTAGGCATCCCGAGAGTGGCGTCACGTGCAGTGCGCATCTTGACGAAATCCTCTTCACTGATACCGCCTCCTACGTGGATATTATGTTCACGCTGCTGCTTGATTGTCGTCTTAAACTCAAAGTAATCACGTCCCTCAGCTTTGTAATCATGACACAGATAAACCACTGTCTCATCCGGCAACTCGAAAAGCTTCTGAATAGAGCGATAAAGCGTCGCAGCATCACCACCAGGGAAGTCACATCGAGCCGTACCATAATCTGGCATAAATAACGTATCACCAACAAAGACAGCATCTTCAATTACGTAACTGAGACAAGCAGGCGTATGACCTGGCGTATGAATGACACGTGCATTGAGCTCTCCAATGTTAAAGCTCTCACCGTCTTTGAATATTTGATCAAACTGGCTACCATCCCGTAAAAAGCCGCTTTCCGCATTAAACAAATCACCAAAGACATCTTGTACCGTCGTGATGTATTCACCAATTGCAATACGACCACCGACATTTTCCTTTAAATAAGGTGCAGCAGACAAGTGATCGGCGTGGATATGTGTCTCTAGCAACCACTCTACCTCAAGGCTCTGCTCTCTGATATAGGCAATCAGCTGGTCAACGCTCTCGGTAGAAGTACGACCCGCAGCCGCATCATAATCCAACACAGAATCAATAATCGCAGCCTTTTTAGTAGCAGGGTCACTCACTACATAACTATAAGTATAAGTATCTTCGTGAAAAAACTCGTGTACATTCATAAATTGACTCACTTCTTAATAACTAAAAGAAATATTTATATTAGAAATAATTAATATAGATATATTACCTTATATCTGCCCCTATGTCGTCCTATTAAAGCGATAGTCAAAAGCAAAACTCACGAACTTCTGGTAAGCAAGAGAATGTACACTTTTTTTATTTTCTAATAGGTATAAAGATCTACGTAGCGCTTTTGAAGCTCTAAGCCTTAGTATGTCGATTTTTTCTAATTCAAGCAGATCTTGTAAAGCATGGCGTGACAAACACCCTACCCCCAAATCATTGACCACCGCTTGTTTAATTGCTTCAGAATTACCTAGCTCCATTACCACTGAACCCTCTAAATGCTGCAATAAATACTTTTGCACAAACGTCCTCGTGCCTGAACCGGTTTCTCTCAAAATTAAGGGAACATGATCTAAGTCATTAAGACTAGTCAACGGCTCCCCTGATTCAATGAAACGACTATTTTTAGCAGCAAAGAGCACTAACTCATCTTCCATCCATACTTTAGCCTTAAGCTCTACAAAAGGGTTTTCACCTTCAATAAAGCCCAAGTCATAATCATAATTTAATAAGCCCTCACAAATGTCGGCACTATTAAAGATAGCCAGACGAATATCAACTTCAGGGTGTTGTTCCTGAAAATCACGTATCAACCTAGGTAATAGATAATTACCGATAGTGGTACTAGCACCAATCACTAAACTTTCAGCTTTGAGCTCAAATAAATACTCAATTTGCTCAACTTGTTTCAAAACGGTCCCAGCTAATGAACTCAGCTTATGCGCTTGCTGCGTAGCGACTAAACGCTT
>JAAYRZ010000237.1 GCA_012518515.1 Alcaligenaceae bacterium | reverse complement strand
ACTGATGCTGCTTCTACCCATGAGGTTTTCCCAGCTTATGAGACCTTTACATATTATGACTCTCAAGGCAATGTAGCCTCTGATAATGAGAGCGTCCTCACATGGCAACGTAGTGCTGGTATGACCACAGCTAAGTACTCGGTGGTTGATTATGACTTTCGTAAACCACAGGTAAAACTAGATGCCTTGACTTCTGAGCCTTTAGCGGGTGATGACTCAAGTAGTGAAATGTACGAATGGCAAGGTGGCTATCAAGAGTTAGATCATGCGGATCAATATGCGCGTTTGCGTATGCAAGAATTAAAGGTCAATCAAGAATTGATATCTGCTGTCACCACCGTTCGAGGTGCAGCGCCAGGGCGTATCTTTACGCTACTAAATCATCCACGTATGACTGAAAATCAAGAGTATTTAATCGTTTCAGTCAATTATCAAATGGGTGTGGCAGGTTACTCCACCGGCACGAATCGCCAAGATCACTTTGAATTGTTTTTTAATGCAATTCCTTCGTCAGTGCAATTCCGTGCGCCACGCATTACCCCACAGCCAAAAACTTCTGGCCCACAAACAGCCCTTGTAGTAGGC
Organism: Alcaligenaceae bacterium; assembly: GCA_012518515.1. Taxonomy (GTDB): domain Bacteria; phylum Pseudomonadota; class Gammaproteobacteria; order Burkholderiales; family Burkholderiaceae_B; genus Oligella. The sequence goes on along the minus strand of JAAYRZ010000237.1, from coordinate 5,765 downwards.
CCTGCAGGTCAGGAATTATATACCGATAAGTATGGCCGAATTAAGGCTCAGTTCCACTGGGATCGTGAGGGTAAAAAAGACGAAAACAGCTCTTGTTGGATTCGTGTTTCTAGCCCTTGGGCCGGTGGTGGTTTTGGTGGCTTACAGTTGCCGCGTATTGGTGATGAGGTGGTAGTCGATTTTATCGGCGGTAATCCGGATCGTCCAATTGTCTTAGGTCGTGTTTATAACGAAATGAATATGCCACCGGTAGAATTGCCGGCAGATGCAAATATTAGCGGCTTCAGAACTCAATCTGTATTTGGTGATTCAAGCACTGAGAACCATATTTTATTTATTGATAAATTAGGTCAGGAGTTAGTTGACCTACGTGCTCAATATGACATGGTGGTGAATATCCTTAATAACTTAGATATCACGGTAGGCAACAATCGCACAGAACATATTAAGAATAATCTTAAGACGAAGGTTGATAGAACTGAAGAACGCAGCGTCGGTGGTACACGAACGACCACAATTGATGGCTTAGAGACGGGTAATTTTAACGCTAGCCGTGTTGAAACCGTCACAGGGACTCAAAATACTGAAGTGACATCAGATGATATGTTCATTGTGGGTGGTAATCAGACGACAGAAATTGGAGCTAATCATACTGAAACTATAGGTGGAAATGACACAATTACTGTGACAGGAGCGCGTGAAGAAATTGTTGACTCGGGTGTGACAGAGACATATAACACGCAATATACGCAGACGATTGACGGGCCAACAACACGCACTATTACAGGCCCCGTAGAAGACACTATCACTGGTGATGTCACGGACACAATAACAGGAACAGTAACGAAAACTATCACTGGCGATGTAACTAAGAAGATTACTGGTGTAGTGAATCGCAGCTATGGTTCGAAAGTGGAGGAAAAAATCGCTGCAACTTGGAAGGTTCAAGCTGGAGGGGATATTACGTTTAAAGCACCCAATGTGGTTCACGAAGTTGATTCTACCTTATTCGAAAAATTATCTAAATACCATAAAATCGGCTTTTATTCAGGGTCAACATTGGCTTTCAAGGCTGATCAAGTAGGCGGAGCTCATTCTATTTTTATGTTTAAAAGAGAAAATGGTATTGGAAAAAGCGGTCGAACCGTATTAGATGATTATAAAGGTGTTTTTAAACAAGAAGATGCGATTGCTGAAAGAGTTGGCTTCGTTATGGCGATGGAGATGGAAGCTATTCAAAGTGAAAATGGTGGTTTGAAAAAGACCTTAAAAGCATTAAACCTAATTATCTGATGGCGGGAATAAATTGAGAGTAGTAAAACCCTTAGTTCAAAGTCTGCTGCATCGAAAGTTTGATCACGATAAGAAGAGTTTTTTATCCATCGTTAGTATTGTTTTTTTTGATTTTAAGTCGCAAAAACTTTGTTCAGAACAAGATCTTTATAAGTTTTATGGGGAAACTTGTATACCTGTTTTTAATGCTGAGGTGATAGATCTTTGTGGTCGAAAAAAACAGCCTGAACTTGTTGTGAATGGTTATGCTTACGGTCGTTATGCCCAAAATGGTCGTACGGCAGTGCAAGTCAGATTGAATAATGTTAATAAGACTCTAAGCGTGTGGGGTGATCGTTATTGGAATAATGGCAAACCATCTAAACCTCAAGACTTTGAAGAAATTGCAATTAGTTGGAAAAACGCTTATGGGGGCGAGGGTTTTGCTCAAAACCCACATGGTAAAGGGCGCAACTATGTGCAACTCGAAAATGGCTCTTCGATAAAGTTTCTTCCTAATATTGAGGATCCCAAAAAACCAATTCAGCATGAGAATGAAGAATACTCTGCAGCCGGTTTTGGCAGTCTAGCCATTGATTACCCCGAGCGTAATTTGCTAATGGGCACCTATGATGAACGTTGGCGCGAAGAAGAGTTTCCTAGTTTAGCCAAGGATTTTGACTGGGCATATTTTAATCAAGCACCACAGGATCAACGATTGAGTCATTTATCTCCTGGTGATGTGGCTGTGTTTACAGGAATGCATCCTGAACTAGCAGAATGCCGTATGGTGATTCCTGAGCTGAAAGCCAAGGCTTTTTTACAATTAGCCAAAGACCAGGAATTAAATGATGGTTTTTTGCAGGAAGTAGAACTCAATTTAAGCACTCTTTGGGCTTTTCCTCATTTGGAGAAAGGTTTTTTGATTTCCGAAGGTGTTGTTGAGGTAGAGCGTTGGTTTTTTGTTGACGATATTGTCACGACGTTAATGGGAGCGCTCGAGCATACAGAGCGACCACGAGCCATAAGTTATTATGAAGAGGTTTTTCGTTTACGTACGAACCCGCAGCTTGGTGCGCATTATGCGGATGTTGATAGACAACTAGTAGATGAAGAGTTTCTTGGTGCTAAGGATAGGGCGGTAGTGGGTCCAGCTTTAAAAAATAAGCTTAACAAACTGCTTAAAGATTTAAAAGAATTAGAGCAAAAACAAATTGAGCATAAGGCACAGTATGCACATGTTTCTTTAAATGATTTACCGTCTGAATCAATTGAGATAATGCAAACGGATATAGCCGATGTACTAAGTAAACAATTTGGGGAACAGATACGTAGCCTTGAAGATTTAGAAAGATTAATTGATGAAGGTTTTGACTTAGAGCAGCAAAGTATGCGACTTTTGGAGCAGGAGCAACAGGAGAAGTCTTTTTTACAGAGAGCTCGTGAGCATAAACAAGAAATGCAACAGGCAAAGCAGTCACAAAGTCACTTAAGCAAGAAAGAAGTTAAGCAAGCCAAACGTGATATTAAAAATCTAGCAGCCAGATATGCCATTGAAGAGTCTGATGTATTAACCCAAGAACTTAAGTTTAAAGGTTTAGATGGTCAACTCATGTCGGATAAGCAGTCCCCACATTATCAGCATTACCATCAAATGCAACAAGCTAAGGAGGAGTTTTTGCGCAATGAACAAGAAAATTCCGAGAAGCGTCTACTATTGTTGCTGTCAAAAAATAAAGAGAGTTCCAAAGGATTAATGGAAATTGATTCTTTATCTTTTTATCAACAAGAAATTGATGATGTTGAAGATATAGAGTTTTTTTTACTCAGAAATAAACAGATTAATCAGCAGAGTTATCAAGAGCACTTTATTTACGATGCCTGTATTAGCCATTGTCATTTCATTCAATGCGACTTTAGTAAGGCTGAGTTGAGTAGTATTGAGTTTGTAAATTGCACATTTGAATCTTGTCGTTTTGTCTCTACCAACATCACTAAAAGTGTATTTGATTCTTGCACTTTTGAAGATTGTCATTTAATCGGTTTGGAGCTTGAAAAATCAACTCTGGTTGATAATTATTTTAAAAAATGTCGTTTTAATTTAAGCAATATCATGCTCAGCTCTTTGTATAGGCAGCGTTTTAGTGCTTGCTCTCTAGAACAAGTCACTTTTATGAGAAATCGTTTAATTGACTTATTTTTCGATTCTTGTGAAATGAAGCAGTTGTCATTTACGCGGGGTAAATTAAAGGGCTTAAGTTTTGAAAAATGTACTATTGAATCTGCGGCCTTTGTAATTGAAGCACTAATCGAACAAATGCGTTTTAATCATTGTCAGTTATCAAAAATGTTTTTTAAAACGCACAGTCGCTTTCAGGATTTAGAAATTAATGATACGAGTGATCGTGAGTCTTCTTGGCGTGAATTAAATATAAATAATATTCTGATCAAAAATTCTTTTATAGAAAATTGTGATTTTTCTAAAACACATCTTTTAGAGGGTGAGATAAAGGAAAGTTCATTTAGAGAATCATTATGGATGGCTTCTATTTTAGAAAGAATTACTCTACATAAAATCAGTTTCGCTGAGGCAATATTGATGGGATTAATCAGTAAGGATAGTTATTTCAAAAAGGTAAATTTTTTCTCTGCTGAACTATCTTACATTGACATAGACTCTGCAACAGTATTCGATGTATGTTCGATGGAGAGGGCTAACACCGTACCAAGTCTGAGGTCAATCTGATGAAAGGCTTTGAAGATATCAGTGAGCTACTACAGCAAGAAGTTATCGCCCCCATTCTTGATGGTGAGGATATTGAAAGCTTCCATTTTTTGCAGGCTCTTTGGAGAGGTAAAGAGATACCGGGAGCCAAGTTTTCTGATTGCATTTTTGAAAACATTCTATTTAAAGATATTCACTTTAATGAGTGTTCTTTTTTCTCCGCTACGTTTATTAATTGTCGTTGGGAAAATTGCTACTTTGAGAACTGCCATTTCAATTTTTCGAAATTAAGTCACTGTACGATCCAATCTTCTGAACTGCATACTGTGACTTTACTTAAAACATCAATAGAGAACTTGTTGATTGCTAGCTCATATTTAGATTGTGTTGATTTTATCGATAGTCCAACAGCTAGTTTAAAAGTAGTAGAAAGTGAGGTGGAACGCTCTGGACTGATGCCATTAAGGGCTGAAGAAAAAGAAGCTTATGTAAGTGCGCCTTTTATGGAGCATGAAGCGAGTACTTATCAGTTGATGACGAAAGACAGTCGCTTTAAGCATTTCATTTTGCTAAATTTTGACTTTTCTATTTGGGAAAATCAAAACAGTATTCTTAATAATTTGATAGCACTAAATAGTCGAGCGTTGAATTATGACTTTAGTGGCGTCAACTTAACAATGAGTCAGTTCACAGGCAGTGACATGCGTGGGGCAAATTTTTCTTCTGCGAATGTCAGTCAGTGCAGTTTTATTGAAAGCGATTTGTCTGGTGCCAATTTTGATGGCGCTAAAGCTAATTACGCCCTATTGCATAAGGCCAATTTACCAGGGGCAAGTTTTAATAATACGGATTTGATGAGTGCTAATCTCAGTCAATCTATTATTTCAGGAAGTAGCTTTGTAGAAGCTAATTTGACCACGGCTTATTTAAGTAAAAGTGATTTGAGAGATTGCTCTTTCAGAGGGGTGGAGATGGCATATACCGATATCAGTTATGCCAATATCAGTGGTTCTGATTTCGATGGTGCCCGATTTTATTACTCTAATCATCATGCCGTGGTCGATGTGCAGACACGTTATGGAAGTAAAAGTGGAATTATGGAAACAGATCAAGAGATGTTAAAGGCGGATTTATGGTTAATGAGTTAGAGGAAGTTGGTCAGCAATACCAAGAAGCAACAACGAAGGACAATAATCTCAAACTGCTTTTTCAGAAAAAGAAGCAAGAATTAGAGGTCATGGAAAAGAACTTTTTGAGTAAAGCCACAGTATTGCAGGTAGCACCTAACAATAAGAACTATTTAATTGTTTGCGTCGGTCAGGATTTGCACTTAAGTGCGATTAAAGCAAGTTCTTGTCTGCAGCAACCTGTGGTAGGGGATGTAGTTTCAGTTCAAGGTTTTGAAGATGGTTCGGTCTATATTCTGGCCGTTTTAGAGTCAAACGTAATGGCGACTGAGCAAACCATTTTAGAATTGCCAAACAATACTTTGATTAAAGCAAAGGAGCTGAGGGTCGAAACTCAAAGCTATAGCTTATCTAGCGAGCAACATCAGTTGAATACGGTGACTTTTAATTTAGTTGCCAGTAATGTTAAGCAAGTTTCAGAAAATTTCGAAGTTGTGGCAAACCTAGCATTATCCTCTTTTGTTAATTCGCATCGATATGTTAGTGATACGGATAGAGTGACTGCCTTGAATATTAACTATTCTTCAGAGGCGGTTTCTAAATTTAGTGGAAAAGTGACTATGCTTAATGGCCATGAGCTT
>JAAYRZ010000064.1 GCA_012518515.1 Alcaligenaceae bacterium | reverse complement strand
TTTCTAATACAAATTTTTGCACACAGTAGTCATAGCCATTTAATTCAAGAAAATAAGCTCCTAATACTAGACTAGAACGTTTATTGCCATCGTTAAAGGAGTGAAACTTATTAATGGCAAAAACCAAGTGGTTCAACTTTTCTTCGAAGGTTGGATAGTATAAGTCGTTTTGTATATGTTCTAAAGTACTGGAAAGCTGTCCTTCGTCTTTAGTACCTGGTAGACCGCCAGAGTGTTCAATAATCCAATCATGCTCTCGTATTGCATGTATTACATCAAAGTAAAGAACTTTCATATTAGCGATCCTTTAATCGCTTGAGAACATCCAATGTTTTTGTGTCAGCAAGTTGCTCTTCCAAAGAGCGGCTCTTCTCTCCTAGGAATCGTTCAAAATCTCCTTCAGGAATAGATTGAATGTAATGTTTTAATTTTTCATGTAAAGCATCGCGAAATCCAAGATCTCGGCTAGCCATGCGAGTTCTAGCTGTTTCAATAATGGGTTCTAAAAAAGGATCTGATTCTGCAGATTTGATGAGTTCGTCTAACTCTGATGGATTTAGTTTTCGTCCTAAGCGCTCAGACATAGTCTTCATCTGCTTAGCTAAACCATGCTCAAAAGTCGAGATTGCTGTGAGTATCTCTGCGTACATGGTGTCGCGAGTTTTATCTTTCTTTGCTAGGTTTAATATTTTTTTATATTCAGCTGCGTTTTCACAAAAGATGGCTTTATAGATTTTATCTGTATATACAGCATATTTATAGTTACCCATCTCTAAATAGAGGCTTAGTGCATCAGTAAATTGTTTACGGTAGCTACTTTCCATATAGGCAGCAGGCAGGTAGTCGTTATCACGTTGATTGATGAATTTTGTATGACCACCTGCTTTTTCTGCGATTACGTCTAAAACAATATCAAGTATTTTGCTGCGGATTATTTTAGCTCGTTCACTTTCTGTTACTAACATAGCAAGATTCAGTAGAGCACGAAAAGTAAATATTCCTAAAGAAGGGATTTTAGGACTTATGTCGACGACATTAATGTCGTCGACATAAGCTAATTTAATGTTTTTTAAAGAGTTTCCCTTTAATATACGATAGCCACTTTCAATTAACTCAGTATTGTGACTACTCAAATAACGGTCAATAGTTCGTTCATCAATTGATAGAATGGTAGCAGCTTGATGTTTAGTAAATACTGTTTTTCCCTCGAACTTAAGTCCTCCAAGCTCAAGACTGCTTTCTAAATGCTGTAGTGCATAAGTGTTATTTAGTATATTTTTACGTGCAACAAGAGAGGTAGTCAGGTCTTTACTCATGGTAATACCAAATAAAATTATTAGTCTAATATATAGAGTCTATCAGATATATGAGCGGCTGATTATTTCTTATTTAGGCCAACCAAGCAGCCCCCACCATAAATAATCCAGCGGAAATAAGACGACAATCGTTAATAAGGTTAGCGGTAGCGTAATTTTTAATAATTTATGTAAAGGCTCTCCTGAGAGCTGCATGGCCACAATCAATGGACCGATTTGATAGGGAAATATCACGGTTGAAAAGCCGAGTACTTGTATCATCAGCACGGAAGCCAAAGAAAAGCCGGTAGCTTCTGAAAAATCCATGGCCATGGGCGTCAGTACGGTGGGTACGCCGGGGATGGTGGTCAGTAAGCCGGTGATGGTTGTCATGACAGACAGTGACATAAAGTTCAGAAAGGTTTTGCCACTTTCTTCAGGTAGTAATCGAATAAATGTCTGTCCCATGGTCGTGCCAAGCCCTGATTCATTAACTAAGGCGCCTAGACCTAAGGCAGCGGCAACAAAAACGACGGTGGCAAAGTCAACCGAGGCATTAAAGTTTTTTGGTGCGACCACACCCCATTTAGGTAATAATAAAATCACCGCAGTGGCTAATCCGACCCAAGCGGGATTGATGCCATGAATTGAGTCCGTCATCCAGAAAACGAGGGTGAGTCCAAGCAATATAGCTACTTTTTTCTGTAGTGCTTTATCACCGTTCTGTTCGGAATTATTGTCTTCTTCGGTTTTTTCAGTGATATTGATTTCAGTTGGGAAAATTTTAACCACTAAAAAGATAATCAAAAAGGTCTTAAGTAAGCCAAGTACGGGGAAGTGAAGTAGTAAGTACTCCATGTAGCCAAACTGCATGTCGAATAAATTATCACTGGCACCGGCTAAAATCATATTAGGGATATTGGCCGGTAAGATCGCAAAACCCGGCATATTGCAGGCAATAGCAAGTGAAGTGGCGATTCCTAAGCGTCCATTACTGCCTTTTTTGAAACCGACATGATCGGCAAGTGCCATGCCAATCGGGAGCATGACCACGGCTCGACCTACTGAAGAAGGCATAATAAAGCTTAGTAAAACAGCACTGATAACAAGTCCCGCAATCATGCGTGGGTAGCTACCGATTAGATGCGGCGCAATTATTGACGCCATCTTTTTACCTAAGCCGGAGGTGGAGATCGCGGCACCAATGACAAAACCGGAGATGATGAGCCAGACAGCTGTTGAGCTAAAACCAGAAAATAAGATGTCGGCTGGTAGTAAATCAAAAATAGCCGCTAAGGTAAAGAAAATCAGACCGGTAAGAAAGGGAGGAAATAAACCGGTACTCCAGCTCGCCAGGGTGATAAGGACTAAGGCAGCACTATGAGAAAAGTGCAATGGATAACCATCAAATGGAAAAATGACGATAAATAAAGCCGCCACCATGGCGACTAGTCCGAGACTTTGTCTAAAATTGAAATTTAATTGCATGGTTGTTAAGCTGTGGCTAAAGGTAGGTAATAAAAGGCTTACAGATTATTGTAGCAAAGTCTAATATACAAGGAGGGTTTTGATTTAAATGTCCTTAATCTATTAATCACTCTACAATGGAATTAATACGTTTTTATATCGGGAATTATTATGATGAAATATCTCTCTGCTTTTATATTAAGTCTTAGCTTACTTGCTTCTGTGGCTTCTGCTGAAGAGACGCGTAATTGGATGATGTCCGGTAGCGAGTTATTGAATAATCTGGGAGCTAATGAAGCAAGTCAGAAATTGTTCTCAGATCCTGGCTTAGTAAATGCCCAAGCACAGGGTTATGTGCTTGCCATAGCGGATGCGGAGAACTGGTGTCTGAAGGGTCAAGTTTTGCCGCACGAGATTTATGGTCAGGTGTTTACACACCTCAGCTCACTGGATGAAGTGGCTCTCAGGGCTAATGCGAGTGAGCTAGTCAGGCAGGCTTTGTACCTCAAGTGTGAGTAATTAGCCACTCAAAAGCATAAAGAAGGGGATGCTTTATAATTAAAGTATCCCCTTTGAACTTCAACGCGTTGACTGTAAGTAACTTAGTCGTCGCTACTAAGCTTGATTAACTCTGCACCTTCGGTGACTTGGTCACCAACGGCAAAGAATAACTCTTCAACGGTACCACCTGTATCTGCCGTAATAGAGTGTTCCATCTTCATGGCTTCCATCACGAGTAGCACGTCACCGGCTTTAACGCTATCGCCGACATTGACTAGGATATTGATGACTTTGCCGGGCATGGGCGCTGTCAGACCGCCACCGCCTACCTCATCACCTTCAGCCGCATGGGCTAGAGTATTAGGCACTCTTAAGCGAGTTTGACCGTCTTGGGTGTAAAGGTAAAGTTCTTCACCCTCCTGTACCACTTTAGCTTGACTTAAATCTCCGTCAAGTCCCAACTTGATATCAAAGGTCAGGCCATTGTCGCCAGAGCTACTGACATCCCAAGTAAGTTCGTGGATAACACCCTCCACCTCTAAAATCCAGTCATCGCTGCTGCGCTGCGCAATACGGAGCTGGTATTCACGATGGTCATCTTCTACCGTGACGGTGGTGCCTTCTCCCTGGCGGACACGCCAGTAATCAGCACTAGCCCATGGATCAATGTAGCCTACCGGTGCGTTTTTAGCGGCACGGCTATGCTTCAGGCCGTGTTTGGCCATATAAGTCGCAGCGACATAAGCCAAGGCTTTGCTCGATACAGCTTGAGCAGGCGGGAAGAGGCTAGCGTGATTTTTTTCAATTAAACCAGTGTCCAGATCTGCATTGACAAAGGCGTCATTGGTCATCAAACGGTGCAAGAAGGATACGTTGGTATGGAGTCCGATAATATGCGTACCTAACAGCGCCTGACACATACGGGCAATGGCCTGTTCACGGTCAGCACCCCAGACAATCAGCTTGGCGATCATTGGGTCATAGAAGGGACTAATGCTATCGCCTTGGCGAATTCCACTATCAACGCGAATAGGGGCATTGGTAAAACTGAGGTGCTCAGGGAAACTCAAGTGACTTAATTGACCAATAGAGGGTAAGAAGTCGTTGTCCGGGTTTTCAGCGTAAATCCGTACTTCAATGGCATGACCATTAATTGCTAAGTCTGCTTGTTGAACCGGAATCGGCTCTTTATTGGCGATGCGTAATTGCCACTCCACTAGGTCGTAGCCAGTAATCATCTCGGTCACTGGGTGCTCTACTTGTAGGCGAGTGTTCATCTCCATAAAGTAGAAGGTACCGTCTTGCTCCGCAATGAACTCGACTGTACCAGCGCCCACGTAATTAACTGCACGAGCAGCATTGACAGCGGCTTCACCCATGGCGCGACGGCGTTGTTCGGTCATACCGGGAGCAGGGGCTTCCTCAATCACCTTTTGGTGACGACGCTGAACTGAGCAATCACGCTCAAATAAGTACACATAATTACCGAACTCGTCACCGAATACTTGAATTTCTATATGGCGAGGCTTGGTGACATAGCGCTCAATCAGTACGTGATCGTTGCTGAAGCTACTAATGGCTTCACGTTTGCACGAGTCCAGCATGCTGATAAACTCATCACTGCTGTTAACAATACGCATGCCTTTGCCGCCACCACCGGCACTGGCTTTAATCAATACGGGATACGTAATTTCATCGGCTTGGGCGTGTAAAAAGGCTGGGTCTTGGTTATCACCGTGATAACCAGGTACAAGCGGCACACCGGCTTTTTCCATCAGGGTTTTAGCGGCCGACTTGGAACCCATCGCCGCCATGGCTTCGGCCGAAGGGCCAATAAATGTGATGCCTGCCTGCTGACATGCGGCTACAAAATCACCGTTTTCAGCTAAAAAACCATAACCGGGGTGAATGGCCTCGGCACCCGTTTTTTTAGCCGCCTCAATAATGGCCTCAATACGCAAATAACTTTTGGTTGGTTCTGAACCACCAATATAAACTGCCTCATCGCAGGCCTCTACGTGCGCTGCATGACGGTCAGCATCAGAATACACAGCAACCGTTGCAATGCCCATTTGACGAGCGGTGCTGGCGACACGGCAAGCAATCTCACCGCGGTTAGCAATTAGGATTTTTTTAAACATAAAGCAACTCCGCTGTGGTTAAATACGGAAAATACCGAATTTGGTATCTTCGATTGGGGCATTAAGCGAAGCCGATAAGGCTAAGGCTAAAACACGACGAGTATCGGCGGGTTTGATAATGCCGTCATCCCACATCCGCGCACTGGCGTAATAGGGGTGACCCTCATGCTCATATTGCTCACGGATGGGCGCTTTGAATTGCTCTTCTTCTTCAGCAGACCACGTTTCACCTTTGTTTTCTATGCCATCACGTTTGACTGTGGCCAAGACACTCGCTGCCTGCTCACCACCCATCACGGAAATACGGGCATTGGGCCACATAAATAAGAAGCGGGGATTAAAAGCGCGACCACACATGCCGTAGTTACCGGCACCGAAGGAACCACCGATTAGTACAGTAAATTTAGGGACTTTGGCCGTCGATACGGCGGTCACCATTTTGGCGCCGTGACGGGCAATCCCTTCGTTTTCATATTTACGACCGACCATGAAACCGGTGATGTTTTGTAAGAAAACTAATGGAATCTTGCGTTGGCAGCAAAGCTCGATAAAGTGCGTGCCTTTTTGTGCAGACTCTGAAAATAAAATACCGTTGTTGGCAATAATACCCACTGGCATGCCTTCAATATGGGCAAAACCACAGATTAGGGTTGGACCGAAGCGGGCTTTGAACTCATCAAATTCAGAGCCATCGACAACACGCGCAATCACTTCACGTACGTCAAAGGGCTTACGGGTGTCAGCCGGGATAATACCGTTTAATTCCTCAACATCGTATAAAGGCGCACGTGGCTCAACAGTGACGAGAGGATTGTCTTTTTTACGATTTAAACGGGAAATAGACTGACGTACTAGTTGTAAGGCGTGGCTGTCATTTTGAGCCAGATGATCAACAACACCAGATAGGCGGGTATGAACATCACCACCACCTAAATCCTCAGCGGTTACCTCTTCACCGGTAGCGGCTTTGACTAATGGGGGTCCACCAAGGAAAATTGTGCCCTGGTTGTTAACAATGATGGACTCGTCCGACATGGCTGGAACATAGGCACCACCTGCCGTACATGAGCCCAGAACAGCAGCAATTTGGGGGATGCCCTTAGAGGACATCACGGCCTGATTGTAGAAAATGCGGCCGAAGTGATCGCGGTCGGGGAACACTTCATCTTGTTTTGGTAAGAAAGCACCACCTGAGTCAACTAAATAAACACATGGCAGGTTGTTTTGCTCGGCAATTTCCTGAGCACGGATGTGCTTTTTGACCGTCATTGGGTAGTAGGTACCGCCCTTGACCGTGGGGTCATTACAAACGATCATGCACTCGATGCCATTAATGCGACCGATACCAGTGATTAGGCCGGCAGCGGGGGCGTCATTGTTATACATATTGAGTGCTGCTAGAGGGGATAGCTCTAAAAAAGGGCTGCCCGGATCAAGGAGCTTTTCGACGCGATCACGTGGCAATAGCTTACCGCGCGCCACATGTCGTTGTCGGGAGCTTTCGCTACCGCCTTTGATGTTAATCGCCAGTTTTTCGTTTAGATCATCGATTTGTTGTTGCATCGCGTCGGCATTTTCTTGGAATGCTTGGCTGCGTGCGTTTATTTGACTCTTAATAATAGGCATGTATCTCCTCCAAAACTTAAATGCGCCTATTTGAAAAGGGCTGCTCATGATTGATGTAACGAGCAGCCCTTTTTAATAGTTTACAGTCAGTTAATGCAGACCTTAGTCTACTAACTCAACTGCTAGGGCAACGGCCTCACCGCCTCCAATACATAGGCTGGCCACACCCTTTTTACCGCCAGTTTTACGTAAAGCAGCGATAAGGGTTACTAAAATACGTGTACCTGAAGCACCAATTGGGTGACCTAAAGCAGTCGCACCACCGTGAATATTCACTTTGGCGTGATCAAGGTCTAGATCCTTCATGGCACCCATGGTAACGCAGGCAAAGGCTTCGTTAATCTCGTATAAATCCACATCGTCTTTAGTCCAACCGGCTTTTTCCAGACACTTTTTCATGGCGGTAACAGGCGCGGTAGTGAACCACTCTGGCTCATGAGAAAAATCAGTGTGTGCAACGATACGGGCTAAAGGCTTTGCACCCAGCTTTTCAGCGGTTGAATTACGCATCATGACCACAGCAGCGGCACCGTCAGAAATTGATGATGCGTTAGCGGCGGTGATAGTACCGTCCTTTTTAAAGGCAGGACGTAGTGATGGGATACGATCCGGTCTGCCTTTACCAGGCTGCTCGTCCGTATCAACAACGACATCGCCACGACGAGAACTGATGGTGACAGGCGTGATTTCCCACTCAAAACTCCCATCTTCGATGGCTTTGTTAGCACGATTTAGAGACTCGATAGCATAGTCATCCTGGTTTTCACGAGTAAAGTCATACTTCTCAACCATTTGCTCAGCAAATACACCCATCGGCTGACCACGATCGTAAGCGTCCTCAAGACCGTCTAAGGCCATATGGTCGTAAACTGTAGAGTGGCCATAGCGATAGCCCTCACGACCCTTGAGTAAGAGGTAAGGGGCATTAGACATGCTTTCTTGGCCACCAGCAACAATCACATCAGCGCTTTCAGCTTTCAAGATATCAGTGGCGAGCATCACGGATTTCAAACCGGAGCCACATACTTTATGTACGGTAGTGGCTGAGGTGGATTTGTCTAGACCTGCACCAAGGGTTGCTTGACGAGCAGGCGCTTGACCTTGGCCAGCTTGAAGTACGTTACCCATGATGACCTGATCAACTGACTTAGGGTCAATGCCAGCGCGCTCTACTGCTGCTTTAATCGCGGTCGCACCTAATTGATAGGCTGGTACGGCAGAAAGAGCGCCCATCATACCGCCAATGGGGGTACGGGCAACAGAAACAATAACGACAGAATCAGACATATAAAACTCCTCGAAGAGTTAGCATTAATTAAAAAAATTAAGCAGTTTCATTAAATAATTCGCGACCAATCAACATGCGACGAATTTCGCTAGTACCCGCTCCGATCTCGTAAAGCTTGGCATCACGCCATAAACGACCGGCCGGATACTCATTAATATAACCATTTCCGCCGAGGATTTGTATTCCATCGCCCGCCATCTTGGTAGCAAGTTCGGCAACATAGAGAATTAAGGCCGCGCAATCCTTGCGCACATGACGTACATGACCCTCACCGAGGCTGTCTAATTGTTTGCCGACGGCATAGGCATAGGCACGACTCGCCTGAAGCCCAGCATACATATCGGCAACCTTGCCTTGAATGAGTTGGAACTCACCAATGGCCTGACCAAACTGCTTACGATCGTGAATATAAGGCACCACCATATCCATAACGGCCTGCATAATGCCTAGTGGGCCACCAGATAAAACAGCGCGTTCATAGTCCAAACCACTCATTAGGACCTTAACGCCACCATTGAGCTGGCCCAAGATATTTTCCTCTGGTACTTCACAGTCCTGGAATACCAGCTCACCGGTATGCGAGCCGCGCATGCCGAGTTTATCTAGTTTTTGAGCAATGGAAAAACCGGGAAAGTCTTTTTCAATAATAAAGGCGGTGATGCCCTTGGCACCCGCTTCAGGCTCGGTTTTGGCATAGACAACTAGGGTGTCGGCATCTGGACCGTTGGTAATCCACATCTTGTTGCCATTTAAAATATAGCGATCGCCTTGTTTGTCGGCACGTAGCTTCATGCTGACAACGTCGGAACCAGCACCGGGCTCACTCATGGCAAGCGCACCGATATGCTCACCGCTGATAAGCTTAGGTAAGTACTTGGCCTTTTGTGCTTCATTTCCATTACGGAAAAGCTGGTTAACACATAGGTTAGAGTGAGCACCATAGGATAGGGCAACCGATGCTGATGCGCGCGAGAGTTCCTCCATCGCGACCATATGGGCTAAATATCCCATATTAGTTCCACCATATTCCTCGCTAACGGTCAGCCCCAAGAGACCTAAATCACCGAACTTTTCCCATAAATCCATGGGGAACTGATCGCTTTGATCCACTTCTTGAGCGCGTGGTGCAATTTCAGCCTGAGCGAAATCACGCACTGCATCGCGCAGCATGTCTAAGTCTTCACCTAAATCAAAATTAATGCCTGGAATATTCATGGTTGTCTCCTTTGGGCTATCAAGCTATTTCTGTTGTTGAGCTAATAAGTCATGACATACTTGCTCTTGACGACGAATCTCCTCAAGTACTTCCTGGATATCTTTTTGTTGCTGAGTAAGTAGTTCTTTTTGTTTTTGTAAATGAGATAAATAAGACTGTAACTGATCCGGATGACTACCCGGTCCATCGTACATGTCAATCAGGTTACGAATTTCTGCTAGCGTAAAACCTAAACGCTTGCCACGTAGAGCGAGCTTCAAGCGCGTACGATCACGCTGCTTGTAAATGCGCTTTTGACCGTCTCTAATTGGGGAAATAATACCTTGGTCTTCGTAATAGCGAAGCGTACGAGGAGTGACCTGATAGATCTCCGCCAGTTCCGAAATAGACCAACTTTTTTGTGTCATATCTAATCAACTCAATAAATAATGGTGTTGAAGAATGGCAAAACATATAATTAACGTTTACGTAAACGTAATTATGATTTAAAATTTATACGATGTCAATGATTAAACATCTGATTGTTGATGTTTTGTTTTAACGGCTGCATTAAAAGGTCATAATAAGACGTGTTGTAGCGCCCTTAAGCGAAAAAAATCATCAAAGAGGAGATTGAGAGCAGATGAACGAAAATGAAAAGAAATTAAGCTACCCATTTGGAGAGGCCTTGCCAGAAGTGGGTCATGCCATTGAGGTCGCACCAGGCTTGAAGTGGATCCGTTTACCTTTGCCTTTTGCCCTGGACCATGTGAATTGTTGGCTAATTGCTGATGAGTTTGAGGGACAAAAAGGCTGGGCAATCGTGGACTGTGGCATTAATAAGCCAGTTGTACGTGAGGTCTGGGAGCAGGTATTTGAAAATGAGCTAGATGGTCTTCCCATTCTACGAGTGATTGTGACGCATATGCATCCGGATCATGTGGGGCTGGCAGGTTGGCACTGTCAACGCTGGGACGTACCCTTGTGGATGAGCATGACAGATTATTTTGTGGCGCGATCCTGGACCATGGATACGGCGGGTGCTGGTACGGGTGGACAGGGGGCGGTGGAGCATTTTGCCCGTCATGGTTTGCTAGATGAGGAGTCACAACAGCAAATTTTGGAGCGAGCGAATTACTATCCTAGTCTGGTGCATCCATTGCCTGCTAGTTTTAATCGCCTGATTGATAATCGAGTGCTTTCTATAGGTGGTCATGATTGGTATCTAATCAGTGGCTATGGCCATGCGCCAGAGCATATAAGCCTGCATTGTCCACAGTTAAAGATACTGATTTCAGGTGATATGCTGCTACCGCGTATTTCGACCAATGTTAGTGTGTTTGACTATGAGCCGGATGCTAATCCCTTGCCCTTGTATCTGAACTCGGTCATCAAGTTCCTAGAAATCTCTGATGATACTCTGGTGTTACCATCGCATGGCCGACCTTTTAAGGGCATTAAGGAGCGGGTGAGTCAGCAGTTGGCACACCATGAAGATCGTTTGCAAGAAGTACTGGACCTTTGTGCTGAACCGACTTGTACGGCTGAGGTAGTGCCAAAAATGTTTAAACGCCAACTTGATTTGCACCAACTGACCTTTGCTATGGGTGAGGCCTTGGCGCATTTACAAGCCTTGTATTTTGAAGGCAAGCTTAGTCGTCAACTGGATAGCTCAGGCGTTTTGCGTTATCAGAAGCTTGATTAGTAGATAGGCTGCCAAGATAAATAAAATGCTCGCGCTGACACGATTAAAGATAATCTGCGCGCGAGCTGATTTTTTGAGATTGGCCCCTAGCGTGTCAGCAAAGACGCTAATACTACCAAAGACCAGCATGGTGGATAAAATCATCAACACGGCTAATTGTGCGTATTGCAGAGTAATATTGCCTCTTTCTACCTGAATAAATGGCTGGGTAAAGGACAAGAAAAATAGTATCACCTTGGGATTGCCTAGATTCATGATAACGCCGCGGATATAGGCCTGTGAGGGCTTTAACATGTCCGCGCTTTGCTGTGTTTGAGTCACCGGCCCCGCATTAAATAGCAAATAAGCTAAATACAATAAATAGCACATACCAAAAATATTGATCAGAAGATATAGCCAATGATAGCGGTAGAGTAGCTCTGTGGCCCCCACCGCCACAATGCCGGTATGCACCACTAAGCCTGAGCATAAACCTAAAATCAGCATAAAACCAATGCGCCACCCCTGACGCAAAGATTGAGCCATCACGTAGAGATTATCTGGGCCGGGTAAAAGAGCTAAAAGTGAAGCAGCAAAAAAGAATGACAGGGCTGAAGCAAAGGTCATAATGGATAGTGCGGTTGGTTAAAGTTTTTGCAAAGGTATAGAATGAGTAGGTCTCTGCGATTCAATTTTTGAGTTAGTGTACTTGTAGTAATTGCTGAGTGTAAAGCCTTTAGAATTTTTGGAGTGAAATTCCCATGAAAAAACCAAGTAGTTTAGTCACCCGTTTGCAACACTTGGGCACCATGCCTTGCGATGCGGATAATCCGGTTGCTGCAGTAGCAACACCTTCAGTAAGAACCAGTACAGTCCGTTTTCATAGTTTGGAGCAACTTGAGCGTACCGAATCTTTGCGTGGAACGGGTGAGCGTGCGATGAGCTATGGCCGTATGGGTCTGGA
>JAAYRZ010000063.1 GCA_012518515.1 Alcaligenaceae bacterium | reverse complement strand
GGGACTACTGCTTTCTTAGCAAAGCGTTTGAGGTCACGTAGCACATTAAATAAGCCAATCTGTTCGGCATAGTTCATTGGACCCCCGCGTTGTTTTGGGAAGCCATAGCCATACATATACACTAGGTCAATATCAGAGGCACGTAAAGCGATACCTTCCTCGAGGATTTTAGCGCCTTCATTGACTAAAAGATAAACACATTGCTTGATAATTTCTCGATTGCTAATGGCGCGTGCTGTAATGCCTTTATCCTTGCGATAGTTTTGCACCATTTCCTCAACCACGGGATCTGGCGTTGGTTGACGTTGGTTTTCTTCGTAGAGATACCAGCCCTTGCCATTTTTTTGTCCTAAGCGACCAGCCTCAAAAAGTAAATCCGCAATGACTGGATCATAAGGAATGTTAGGCGTTTCTTCAGCGCGGCGTTTGCGAATTGCATAGCCAATATCTAGTCCCGCTAAATCTGCCACACGATAGGGTCCCATGGCAAAGCCAAAGTCTTCTAGTGCGCGATCAATTTGATAGGGCGAAGCACCTGCAAGCATAAGCCCATCAGCGGCGGCTCTAAAGGCATATAACATTCGATTGCCGATAAAGCCATCACATACACCAGATACTACAGCTTGCTTGCCAATCGTGCCAGCCAGTTTTAAAACAGTTGCCAATACGTCATCGGCTGTTTTGTCGCCACGAATGACCTCAAGTAGCTTCATAATATGGGCAGGGCTAAAAAAGTGTAGACCGACAACATCATGAGGTCGCTGGGTGATCTTGGCCATCTCATTAATATCTAGGGTTGAGGTATTTGACGCTAAAATTGCGCTAGCTTTGGCAACACGTTCAATGTCTTTAAAAACCTTGGCTTTAACCGCCATGTCCTCAAAGACCGCTTCAATAAATAGATCCACATCACTAAGCTCATCATAAGACAAGCAAGTTTGCAGTAATTGCAGCTGTTGCTTAGCCTCCTCTTCGGAGAGACGATTGCGTTTAACGCTAATCTCAAGGTTTTTTTGAATAGTCGCCAGACCGCGGTCCAGTGCGTCTTGTGAGTTATCGACAAGATAAACTGGGATGCCAGCCGCTATGAAGTTCATGCTGATGCCACTTCCCATAGTGCCAGCACCGATAATAGCCACTTTTTTGATTTGTCGTAACGGCGTGTTATCAGCAATGCCAGGTACTTTGAGTGCTGCTCTTTCAGCGTTAAAAATATGTCTCATGGCTTGCGATTCTGGCGAATGAACAAGTTGTATAAATAGTTCGCGTTCACGCCGTAATCCTATATCAAAAGGCTCATTAAGACTTGCTTCAACCGCCTCAACGCAAGCGATAGGGGCGGGCCAGCCACGTTGAGATTTAGCCAGCTCAGTGCGTGTTGCTGCAAGTATGCTTTGGCTATCACCCGCATCGTCAACGACGTTGTCGGCTAACCGTTTTAAAGGCGCAGCACTTTGACCTAGTTCCTGTGCAAACTGAATTGCCTGCGCTAGCAAATTATCCTCAACCACTTGGTCGAGTAAGTCAGTGTCTTGATGGGTATTAGCAGTGACAGTATCGCCTGTGGTGATCATGTGTAGGGCCTTTTTAAGGCCAATGGCACGCGGTAAGCGCTGAGTACCACCTGCGCCAGGTAAGATGCCTAACTTAACCTCAGGTAGGGCAAGACGTGCGCCAGCTTGCGCAATGCGATAATGCGCACCCATAGCTAATTCTAAACCACCGCCTAAGCAAACTCCTTGAATCGCTGCGACCACTGGTTTTTCCGCCTCTTCAAGCGCCTCAATAACGGCTCTAAGCACGGGTGCCTCGGTAGCTTTGGCGGTGCCTAATTCCTTAATATCTGCGCCAGCGGAGAAAGCACGCTCTGTGCCAGTCAGAACAATGGCAATGACGGCTGTGTCCTCTAATGCGCGATCTAAATCCTGCACTATCGCCAGTCTTAAGGCATGGCTTAAACCATTGACTGGTGGATTATTCATCTGAATGACGGCAACCCCGTCACGCACCTTATATGTGGTGGCTGACATCGCAAACCTCCTTTATGTCTTTTGTTTTAAGTCTCAGTTTAAATTATTACTTCAGTTTAGTTTAGCTTAGCAAACTTAGCACTTGCTTGTTAATACATAAGGTGTCTACATTAGCTGAATACTGTCTTCAGCTATGAAGAGCACGCTGACAGAAAAACTTGATTAAAATTATCCCGTTAGAACGAAAAAGTGGAGACAACAATGATTAGAGATCAAGAAACCCAACAAATTCTAGAAGAAAGCTTACGTCGTTTTATTACGGAGGAGCTAGTACCTGCCGAGGCAGAAGTGGCCGAGACGGATAAAATTCCGCAGCATATCATCGATCAAATGCGCGACTTAGGTCTTTTTGGCTTGGCTCTGCCTGAGGAGTATGGTGGTCTCGGTCTGACCATGGAGGAGGATGTGCGCATTGCTTTTGAGTTAGGGCAAACTTCGCCAGCCTTCCGTTCAGTGGTCGGCACCAATAATGGCATTGGCTCATCGGGTATAGTGATCGATGGGACGCCTGAGCAAAAGCAAAAGTACTTGCCACGTTTAGCCAGCGGTGAGTTGATTGGGTCCTTTGCTTTAACTGAGCCAGAGGCTGGTTCGGATGCAGCATCATTGCGTACCACGGCAGTGCGTGATGGCGATCATTATATTTTAAACGGTACCAAACGCTTTATTACCAATGCTCCGCATGCGGGTATTTTTACTGTGATGGCACGTACTTCCAACGAAATTAAAGGTGCTGGCGGTATTTCAGCCTTTATTGTGGAAAAGGACACGCCCGGTTTATCGATTGGAAAAATCGATAAAAAAATGGGCCAGCAGGGCGCTCATACTAGTGATGTGATTTTTGATAATTGCCGTATTCCTGCAGAGCAATTAATTGGTGGTGTTGAAGGGGTTGGTTTTAAGACAGCGATGAAGGTCTTAGACAAGGGGCGCTTGCATATTTCAGGCGTTGCTGTGGGTGCCGCCAAACGTATGTTAAGGGACGCCTTGAATTACGCTAAGGAGCGTCATCAATTTGGACAGCCCATCGCTAACTTCCAATTGATCCAAGGGATGTTAGCGGATTGTCGTGCTGAAATTTATGCCGCAGAGTGTATGGTATTAGATGCTGCTAGACGTCGTGATGATGGCGAAAACGTCAGTTCGTTATCCTCTTGTGCTAAGTATTTCGCTACCGAAATGTGTTCTCGTGTTGCTGATCGCTGTGTGCAAATATTTGGCGGGGCGGGCTATGTGTCTGAGTATGCGATTGAGCGCTTTTATCGTGATGTACGCTTATTTAGATTGTATGAGGGAACCTCACAAATTCAGCAATTAATTATTGCCAGAGATTTGATTAAAGAGGGTAATATCTAGTAATTAACTAGGCACAAAGCGTTCTCGGAGCAAGAGGATCTCGGGCAGATTGTCTTGCTCCACTTGCCTTAATAAAAATCCTTGTGAATTTGTTTAATAACTGCTTCGACGCTTTCGATAAAGCGTTCGGCATAATGTGGTAAATCCCGACCTGGTAAGCGGCAAATATAACGATCGCGTTTTGCCCATTCATCGTTGAGTGGCAGGATTTGTAATTTATCCTTTTGGTTAAGGCGTTTAGCGCATTCCCAAGGAATGATGGCGATGCCAATTTGAGCGGCGACGAGCCTAGCTACTACGTCAAAACTACCGACATACACGCGCTGATGAAGTCGTCGACCTAGTTCATGGGCGCGCGCCTCTAAAAAGCTCTGTAAGACACTCTCAGGTGAAATGCCAACAAACTGGTAATCCTCAATTAGCTCAGCAAAATCAACACTATCACGTTGGTTCAGCGCATGGCCTTGATAAATAAGGGCGACTAAGGAGTCACTAAAGAGTGGCGTGTAATCAAAACCAGTTAAGTCAAGGTTGCCTGAAACAATGCCTAAATCAGCAGTGCCAGCGCGGATAGCAGCGAGTACTTCCTTATTGGTCTTTTCTTCGAGGGCGATATCCACTTCGGGGTTGTCTTGTAAAAAATGCGTCAAAACCTCAGTCATAAATGAATAGGTAGCTGAGGCATTGGCTAAGACTCGCAAACGTCCCTTGACCCCCTCTGAAAAAGGTTGTAGTTCACTATGCATTTGCTCTAATTGATAAAACACAGCCTTGGCATAGCGGGAGAGTACATCTCCTGCGGGTGTCATGGTAACCCCAGTAGCTTGGCGATTAAGTAGGCGAACTTTGAGTGAGTCCTCAAGGTTCTTGACTCGGGCACTAGCAGCAGGTAGAGATAAAAAGATTTTCTCTGCTGATCGAGTCAGATTGAGGGTTTCACCAATATAGATAAAAAGTTTTAAATCAGTTAAATCGTAACGCATCGTAGTGTCATTTTTTCAGTGCCTATGGCTCGCAATAGGCTACTTGCAGTGGGTTTCTTGCTGCTCAACTCTAAGGTGATTCGCTTCACAACTGCGTAAACGCATCTCGCTCTGCGTGATTGCTAGCTTAGAACAAGAGAACAATAGATCAATAGCCTATCCACCAAGCATGGCTGAGTGTGCCATATGAATACGCAATTAGTCTATAGCAGTGGCTTTTAAAAAACGGCTGATGCTGTTTGTCGCTTATCTCTTCGCCCAGAGGGAAGATGTTTCAAGGTGTGAAGCTAATAAAGAGGGCAACAAGCTATCATACCCTAAAATGACTGCCAAACTTGCATTAAAGCTACGTAGCTATGGGATTTTTAATCGTTTTCTTGTTTATGTTGGGCGTCTATTGTCTGTAGATTGTCCAATAACTTGACTAAGTAATGCAAGATATGAACTAGATCAGTGGTGCTAAGGTCTTTTGTCGCTTCTTCATAATATGCCTTAATTTTGACTTGCGCATCCTGCTCCCAAATTTTGCGACCATGTTCAGTCATGCGAACTAACCTAGAACGGCCATCCTTTGGATCGTTTAGACTCTCAAGATAGTTATCACGAGTCATGCGATTGACTACACTGGAAAGGTTTTGCCTAGTGACCATAAGATAAGTGGCTAATTCAGTAATGCTCATCCCCTGCTTATAGCCTTCACGTGATAAGGCACCGAGGACAGCCCATTGTTGTGTGGTGAGGCCTTCCTCCTCAACCGCTCTAGACCCTGTTTTATGCAACATATTTGCACATTGATACAATTTAAAGAAAAGCCGGTTAGTTAGCTCTAATCTCGCTATATCCTTGGTTTTATTGTTAAATGGCATAAAAAACTTATCCTTTTAGCTTGAATTTAAAAATACTAAGAGGTATTATAGGTAAATATATTTACATATAACGCAAAAGTAGTATTTGCTAAACCCCAATTGAAGCATACCATTCTTCATTACATAGGAGACAATGATGAGTAAATTTCAAGGTAAAACAGTCGTCGTCACAGGAGGTGCTGGCGGTATTGGCAGTGCGACGTGCAAGCGCTTTGCTGAGGCGGGTGCCAAGGTAGCCGTGTTTGATTTATCACTAGAAGCGGCCAATAAGGTTGCTGAGGAGATTAAAGCGGCAGGTGGTCAAGCTGCTGGATTCCAATGTGATATCACGCAACGTGATCAGGTAGATGCTGCAGTGGCAGCAACCACAGAGACCTTGGGACCCATTGATGTGTTGGTAAATAATGCGGGCTGGGATATTTTCAAACCCTTTCTACAAACCGAGCCTGCTGAGTGGCAAAAGTTGATTGATATTAACTTAACGGGCGCCTTACACATGCTACATGCGGTGTTACCAGGTATGGTAGAGCGTAACGCAGGTCGAGTGGTCACTATTGCCTCCGATGCGGCACGTGGTGGTTCCTCGGGTGAAGCTGTGTATTCAGCATGCAAGGGGGGCTTGGTTGCTTTATCAAAAACCTTAGCACGCGAGCATTCACGACATAACATCACGTTTAATGTGGTTTGCCCTGGGCCGACTGATACGGCGCTACTTGCTGATGTTGCAGAGGGAGCGCGTGATCCAGAGAAATTACTAGAGGCTTTCCGTCGTGCCATCCCACTCGGTCGTTTAGGTCAACCCGAAGACTTAGCGGGTGCTATCGTATTTTTTGCAAGTGATGAGGCATCGTTTATTACTGGTCAGGTGCTTAGTGTGTCTGGCGGTTTAACAATGCACGGTTAATGACAAACAAGGATAATTTTTTGGAGATGAGACATGCAATTTGAAGATATTATTTATGAAAATCGTAACGGGGTCGCTTGGATTATTATTAATCGTCCCGAAAAGATGAACGCATTTCGTGGCACCACATGCGACGAAATTATTAAGGCGCTTAATAAGGCAGGCTATGACCGTGAAATTGGTTGTATCGTCTTAGCGGGTGCAGGTGATAGAGCATTTTGTACTGGCGGCGATCAAAGTGCACATGATGGCAATTATGACGGTCGTGGCACTATCGGCTTGCCTATGGAGGAATTACACAATGCCATACGAGATGTGCCTAAACCCGTGATTGCGCGAGTCCAAGGCTATGCGATCGGTGGTGGTAATGTCTTATGTACTATTTGCGATCTAACGATTTGCTCTGATAAAGCAGTGTTTGGTCAGGTGGGACCTAAAGTGGGTTCCGTGGATCCAGGTTACGGTACCGCCTTTTTAGCGCGTGTTGTTGGTGAGAAAAAGGCGCGTGAGATTTGGTATTTAAATCGCCGTTACTCTGGTGAAGAAGCGGTTGCCATGGGCTTAGCTAATATTTGTGTGGAGCATGACAAATTAGATGAGACTGTGCAAGAGTGGGCTGAGGAAATTTGTCAGCGTAGCCCGACCGCCATTGCCATTGCTAAGCGCAGCTTCAATGCCGACACTGCACATCAATCAGGGATCGCTGGCCTAGGTATGTATGCTTTAAAGCTCTACTACGATACCGAGGAGTCGCGTGAAGGGGTGAATGCATTCCTTGAGAAACGCAGTCCAGATTTCCGTAAATATTTCAAATAAAACAGAGCAATTGAGGAGGATGATAGGAGATGCAAGCAAATCCTTATCTTGATGACGAATTAATGGCCTTGGCTGAAACGGCAAAACGTTTTGCCGAGGAGCGTATTAAGCCCGGTTTTATTGAACGCGATAGCAGCCGTATTTTAGATCGTGCTCTATTGCGAGAAATGGGTGAGTTAGGCTTTATTGGTCCTGAGCTGCCTGAGGAGTTTGGTGGCTTAGGTATGGGCAGTTTAGCGGCTGGCGTCATTCATGAGCAAATCGCAGCAGCTGATCTAAGCTTTTCTTATTTAAATCTTCTTGCCTCATTAAATGGGCAAATTCTAGCAAGCCATGGTGATCCAGAGGTGGTGGGTCCTTGGCTTGAAAAACTTATCCAAGGTGAGGCAATTTGTGCGATCGCCTTGACTGAGCCACGTGGCGGTTCAGATGCGGCCAATTTGCGCTTAAAGATTGAGCGTGATGGTGATGAGTATGTTTTAAACGGTGAAAAAACGTCGATTTCAGCAGCGGATCAAGCGGATATTGCGGTTGTTTTTGGACGTACAGGCTTAGTAGAGGATAAAGCGCGTGGCGTGACCGCTGTTTTAGTACCTATGGATACTCCTGGCGTAACAACTAATCGCTTTGACTGCCATGGACAGCGCGCCATTGGTCGTGGCTCAATCTTTTTTGAGGATGTGCGGATTCCAGTTAATCACCGTTTAGGTAATGAGAACGAAGGCTTTGTACAAGTGATGCAAGGTTTCGATTTCTCGCGCTCATTGATTGGTTTGCAATGTTTAGCGGTAGCTCGTGTTTCGTTGGAGGAAACGTGGGAGTACTTAACTCAACGAGAGGCTTTTGGACAACCTTTATCGGCTTTCCAAGGCTTGACTCATCCTTTGGCACAATATGAAACCGAGGTTGCGGCAGCGCGTCTTTTGTGTTTGCAAGGCTTATGGCTCAAAGATAAAGACTTGCCACATACTGCTGAGGCAGCGATGGTCAAATGGTGGGGTCCAAAATTATCCTATGATGTGATTCACCAATGCTTATTGTGTTTTGGGCATGGTGGCTATGATCGCGGGGTGATGGAGCAACGTCTGCGAGATGTCTTAGGTTTTCAAATTGGTGATGGTACTGCACAAATTATGAAAGCTATTATTGCGCGTACCCGTGCAGGTCGTAAGTTTGTGCCTCATTAATAAGATACAGCGGTGGCGTCCTTATCATGTGATAGGGACGCTAATTTGTAATTGAATCAGCTTGTTCATTACTGACAAGCCAACATGACAAATAAATCGGGTGAGAGCGCAAAGCACCACCCAGCGAGGAGACAAAAATGGAGTTTGATGCTGTTTTAATTGAGCCGCGTCGAGCCAGTAGTGTTGAAGCAGGTTTATGGCACGACAAAACGATTAATGAATTTTTAGATAAAAATCTTGAGACTTGTCCCGACAAGGTTGCCTTAAGTGCGATGCGTTCTGAAACGGGCGAGATGACTCGTTTTACTTATCGCGAATTAGCCCAAATGGCCGATCGTGTGGCAATTGGTTTGCACCGTTTAGGGGTTGGCAAAAATGATGTAGTGGCTTGCCAGTTACCTAATTGGTGGCAATTCTCAATTATTTATCTTGCTTGCTCTCGTCTTGGCGCAGTAATGACGCCACTCATGCATATCTTTAGAGAGCGTGAGCTTAGCTTTATGCTGAATCATTGTGAAGCGAAAGTGGTGATTACACCCTCAGTGTTTCGCAAATTTCACTTTGAAAACATGCATCAGGGTCTGCTTTCAAGTTTGCCGCATCTAAAACATCATGTGGTAGTGGATGGGCCGGGCGATAATAGTTTTGAGGCCTTATTAAGTGGACCAGAATGGGAAAAGGAACCAGCTGCGCAGACGATTTTGACTGCCAATCGTCCAAGTCCCGATGATGTGACACAGGTGATGTTCACATCGGGTACAACGGGAGAGCCAAAAGGCGTTATGCATACGTCCAACACGACCATGGCAAATGTGATTCCTTATGTGGAGCGCATGCGTTTGAGTAGCGATGACGTGGTCTTAATGGCGTCACCGATGGCGCACCAAACTGGTTTCTTGTATGGTTTGTTAATGCCAATCATGTATGGTATGCACGTTGTCTTATTAGATGTCTGGAACCCTGCCCAAGCGGTGCAGTTAATTCGGGATGAAAAGGTGACCTTTACCATGGCATCGACGCCTTTCCTAACTGATCTGGCTAAGCATGTGGAGGAGACGGGTGAGACCGTGCCTAGTTTACGCACCTTTGTGTGCGCTGGCGCACCAATTCCTAGTCCTTTGGTTGAAAAGGCCAAAATGGTGCTAGGGACAAAAATTATCTCTGCTTGGGGTATGACGGAAAATGGCGCAGTTACCATGGTTCAGCTTGAGGACCCAGATGAGCGTACTTTTAATACTGATGGCAAGCCCCTTAAAGGGGTAGAAATCAAAATCCTTGATATGGAGGATAATGAGCTACCTACTGGTGAGTCAGGGCGCCTGATGCTTCGAGCTGTGTCTAATTTTGGAGGTTATTTAAAGCGTCCCGAGCTAAATGATACGACGCCTGATGGTTGGTTTGATACAGGTGATTTGGCTTATATTGACGACCAAGGCTATATACGTATCACGGGGCGTAGTAAGGACGTGATTATTCGAGGTGGGGAAAATATCCCCGTGGTTGAAATTGAGGCGCTACTCTATCGTCATCCAGCAGTCGATTTGGCTGCAATCGTCGCTTATCCTGATGAGCGACTAGGTGAAAGGGCATGTGCTTTTGTGGTGCTCAAAGACGGTCGTAACCTAACTTTAGAGGATGTGGTGGACTTTATGAAAGCCAATCAGGTGGCTATGCAGTATATGCCAGAGCGTTTAATTGTACTGGATGAAATGCCTGCTACGCCATCGGGTAAAATTCAAAAATTCCGCCTAAGGGAAGAGCTTAAGAAAATGCTTTGAGCACAACAAAGGGTAGCATCAAGTTACCCTTTTAACATTGAACTATCTTATCGAGTTATATCAGCGTCGCCCCGCTAGGAATGAAATAAGCGCAATGATAAGAAAAACAAAAAATAGAATCTTGGCGATGCCCGCTGCTGTACCAGCAATACCACCAAAGCCTAAAACCGCTGCCACTAAGGCAATAATTAAAAAGATAACGGCGTAATGAAGCATGTCCTTCTCCTTTAATGAATGGTGGTTTAAGTATAAACTGATGAGTCCTGTGGTAACCACCCCCTAAATTAACACAGCTCAAATGTAGAATTTTCCTTTACAATTAATTTATATTTAGGAGTTTTACTATGAGCAAACGTAAGAGTGAAGAACAGATTATCGCCTTGTTAAAGCGT
>JAAYRZ010000062.1 GCA_012518515.1 Alcaligenaceae bacterium | reverse complement strand
ATGCAACCATATTATGAGAGAGTGCCGAACGCTCTTATGATTATTTTTTCTTAATTTCCCAATGCCCGCGTGTTCCACCAACACGCTCAAGCCAACCCGCAGCCTTTAGATTATTTAAATGCTTTTTGATAGTGGGATAATTTTATCCTGCTAACGCCTGATTAATAACACCAAGTGAATCGCCTCTTAATTAGCCTATTGAAAATATACTGCCAGAAGAAACAATATGAGCTACGTTTAGGTATGGATTTGTCCGCCCTCAAAGTAACTTATTAAGAAAAAGGGGGTTATTAGTAGTAAATGGCTATTTTGCAGCTTTATCTTAACAACTCCCGCGCTCAACTAAGCATACGCCTCACGTATGATCTTCTCCAAAGGATATCGTGGCTCAAAAGACGCCGCTTGCGCTAAAGGCCAAGCTAGTTCAAAGATTCTGAAGCGGTATTTCTCAACTAACAAATCCCCCTCGTCAATCTCCGGATACAGCACAGACAATAGCTTAACCTGTGAATCCGAAATACGGCGCACCACGTGATGAGCTCTCAGCTGTGACGGATGTTTCAGTCCGGCGGCTTCCAGTAGCTCAGCTAGAGCCAACAAGGTATTACGGTGGAAGTTATAGACTCGCTCTGATTTATCAGATACTACTAAACCCTTTTGACGCATAGGGTCTTGGGTCGCCACACCAGTCGGACAGTGCCCAGTATGACAAGCCTGAGCCTGAATACAGCCCACAGCAAACATAAAGCCGCGGGCACTATTACACCAGTCGGCACCCAACGAAAAGGTTCTGAGCAAATCGAAGGCGGAAATTATCTTACCGGAGGCACCAATCTTAATCTGCTGACGTAAACCAATCCCGACCAAGGTGTTATGTACCAAACGCAGGGATTCATTAAGTGGCACGCCCATGTGGTCGGCAAACTCAACTGGCGCAGCACCCGTACCGCCTTCGGAACCATCAACCACAATAAAGTCCGGCGTGATATTAGTTTCTAGCATGGCCTTGGCGATGGCGAACCATTCCCAAGGATGTCCAATACAGAGCTTGAAACCGACCGGCTTACCTTTGGCCAAGGTCCGCAACTCTTGAATAAAATACATCAGCTCAAGCGGTGTACTAAAGGCGCTATGGTTAGCCGGTGAGTTACAGTCCACACCGACCGGTATGCCACGGGCTTGCGCAATTTCTTCAGTCACCTTGGCGCCTGGCAAAACACCACCATGCCCAGGCTTCGCACCCTGTGACAGCTTGAGTTCAATCATTTTTACCTGCGGCAAAGCGGCGCGCTTAGCGAACTCTTCTGGTGAAAAATTACCCTCGGCATCACGACAA
Organism: Alcaligenaceae bacterium; assembly: GCA_012518515.1. Taxonomy (GTDB): domain Bacteria; phylum Pseudomonadota; class Gammaproteobacteria; order Burkholderiales; family Burkholderiaceae_B; genus Oligella. The sequence continues at coordinate 702 of JAAYRZ010000062.1, read as the reverse complement.
CCAAAATAACCCGAACCGATATTCCAAATTAAATCACCACCATGCTCTAAGTGATAGCGACTAATCCCACCCTCACCCGTATCATGTGCAAAACCACCCTTAGCCGCACCACGATTGAGCGCCAAAACCGCATTGGCCGATAAAGCCCCAAAACTCATAGCAGAAATATTCAACGCTGATAAGTCATAGGGCTGCGTACAGTCCGGCCCACCAACCGTTGTCTTAAAATCACTGTTATCAATTTTTGTCGTTTGCAGGGAGTGATTGACCCACTCATAACCCTCGCTATAGACATTTTCAATAGTGCCAAAAGGACGCTTATCGATCTGCTGCTTGGCTCGCTGATACACAATCGAGCGCTGAGCCCGTGAAAACGGTAAGTTATCGTCATCACTTTCTAAAAAATACTGCCGAATCTCAGGGCGAATAGACTCAAGTAAAAATCGCATATTCCCAATGACCGGGTAATTGCGCTTAATCGAATGACGTGGCTGCCATGAATCATGAAACCCTAACAACATCAGCAAAATAGCCGGTATCGTCAACCAAAGCCAAGCCGGTCCCAAACTAGCCGTTAAAATAACACCCAAAATAGACAGCAGAATCACCGCAATAAATACGGTATATCTAATCGCAAACAGCTTCATTTTATTGACACCGACACGCTTATTATTGAAAAATTGAAAGGCCAGAAGAAGGCCT
>JAAYRZ010000061.1 GCA_012518515.1 Alcaligenaceae bacterium | reverse complement strand
GGACCAATCAAGGCCAGCATCTCGCCACGCCTAATTTCAAAGGAAGTATCATTAACCGCCCAAAAAGCACCATAGCGTTTACTAATATCCTTTACCTTTAAAATAACTTCTTGAGATGGGAGCGTGGCATCCCCTACATCGGCAACCTCAAGCTGCACAGGCTCAACAACCATGACATCAGCAGCTGATTCTCGTTGCGATTGTAATTCCTTGTGAGCAAAACGGAACCAATCTTTGATGCTGACCAAGCCACCAGGTAAAAGCAAGACTAAAAAGAGAATAATTAGTCCTAATAAGGCTTTCCAATAATCACTAAATAAAGTGACCCAATCGTGTAGTACCACATAGGTCACGGCCCCGACCAATGGCCCTGCCACCGACTGTATACCTCCCAGCATCACCATCACTAAACCATCAACTGAGCGTGCCACATTTAACTCATCCGGTGAAATACTACCTTTGGAATACACAAAGAGCATCCCTGAAATCCCAGCGAAAAAGCCTGAAACAACAAAAGCCTGCCATTGAATACGCTTCACCTTAATCCCGAGCGCTTGAGCTCGCAACGGCGCATCACGCGTTGCTCGCATGGCATAACCAAAGGGAGTAAAGAGCAAACGACGGATAGTAATTACCGCAACAATCACTACCACCAAGGTAAAATAATAGAAGTACCGTGGATCCGCCAAAGCCCCTTCAGGCCAAATTCCAATCAGCCCATTAGAACCACCGGTAAAACCATCCCACTGAAAAATAACCGACCAGATAAACTGCGCAAAGGCCATGGTCAGCATGGCCATATAAATACCGGTCAAACGCACACTAAACCAACCAAAGACAATAGCTGCAAGCAAGCCCCCTAAGGGAGAAACCAGCATCACCAACCACATCGGCCAGGCCAGTTGAGTGACCAATAAAGCCGCTGTATAGGCGCCAATCCCAAAATACGCTGCATGACCAAAAGAGGTCATACCCGCTGGTCCAACAATGAAATATAGGCTACTGGCAAATAACATCATCATCAGCCCATCTTGCATGATAAGCATCAGATACGGCCATTGCCCTTCTAAGGATGGGAAAGTGGCCAATACCACAAAGACCAGTAACGCAAAGATTTTGTACGAAGTGGTGGCCGGAAGTAAAGGTGCCACATGATGCAAGGCACGTGGCACGCTCTCTTGTGGCTTACCGAGAAGTCCCCAGGGACGGAAAATCAATACCAAGGCCATCAACACAAACTGCATGACCAAGGTTAATTGACTAAATTCAATTGTGACCCCAAAAAACGTCTGCGCACCTAGCCAAATACAGATCGCTTTAATCTCCGAAATCAGTAACGCCGCTAAAAAAGCACCCGGAATTGAGCCCATCCCACCAATCACGACAACGGCAAAAACATCACCAATCAGATTCAAATCAATGGTCAAACTTGCTGGTTCACGTGGCAATTCAAAGCCCGCTGCAAGTGCTGCTAAAAAACTACCCAAGGCAAAGACCGCAGTAAATAACCAGGCCTGATTCACACCTAGCGCACCCAACATCTCCCGATCATGTGTTGCTGCCCGCACGTACAAACCAAAACGGGTAAAGCGTAACAAAGCCCACACCGCCAGTAATATAGCTGGTCCCAACACAATCAGTAAAAGATCATATTCTGGGAAGGCACGATTTAAAATCTGTATCGCCCCCTCTAGGCCTGGTGCTTTAGGTCCTAATAGATCCTCAGGCCCCCACATCCAGAGCGCAAAATCACTAATGATCAATAAAATGGCAAAGGTTGCCAGTAATTGATAAAGCTCCGGCGACTTATAAATACGCCTCAACACCAATATTTCAATTACCGCACCCAAGATAGCTACAATCAGCGCAGAGGCAAAAATACTGCCCCAAAAACCGAGCACTGAACCCGCTCCCCAACTGGTACTGAAGCTATAGGCAATATACAGCCCAAGCATATAAAAGGAGCCATGGGCAAAGTTTACAACTCGACAGACTCCAAAAATCAGGGTCAGACCTAAGGCTGCTAAAAATAAAGTAGAGGTGCTCGCTAAGCCATTGAGCAGTTGAATAAATAACGCGTCCATTTCTCTATCTAAAAACAAAATCGGCCTTATCGTAAATACTCAACAAGGCCGATTGATTGACTTCTGATTAGTCCTCTAGCGGGCGTAACTGCGCTACTTCTTCGTCGCTAGGCTGCACATCCTTACCATCGATGTACTGAATATTAGTCATAATACCCTGCCCATCTTTAATATCTAGCGTCCCCACATAAGCTCCCATGGTCGATTGATGATCCTGTGGCCGGTAATAAATCGGTCCCAGTGGTGAGCTATGCTCTAATCCTCTAAAGGCCGCAATTAAATCCTCAGTCTCAGTCGAACCCGCTTTTTCAATACCTGCCGCCAATGATTGCACCATCATATAACCCACAATTGAGCCCAAACGTGGATAATCATCAAACATGTCCTGATAAGCGGTCAAGAAAGCATCATGCGCCGGCGTATCAATGGCATACCATGGATAACCCGTCACAAACCAGCCCACCGGCGTGTCCTCACCCAAGGTATCAAGGTACTCCGGCTCACCACTTAACATGCTGACGGTCGGCAAATCATCAAAAACATTACGTGTTTGACCCGCACGAACAAACTTCGTCAAATCGGTACTAAAGAGAACATTAAATAAGGCCTCAGCCTCTGAATCCGCTAATGCCTGCACTACACTGCCGGCATCAATTTTATTTAAAGGAACTGCCTGCTCCAGTACAAACTCAATGTCTGGTTGGTGCTTACGCATTTCCTCTTTAAAGGTTTCAATCGCTGACTGACCGTATTCATAATTAGGATAAATCAAGGCCCAACGCTTTTTCTTAAACTCCAGAGCAGCAGGCACCAACATACGTGTCTTCATATAGGTCGAATCACGTAAACGGAAGGTATAACGATTGCCATTGCCCCACGTCATTTTGTCGGTTAATGGTTCACCGGCTAAAAAGAACACCTCACGCTGACGGGCAAAATCAGATAGGGCTAAGGCTATATGCGATAAAAAACTGCCTGCCAATATATCGACCTTGTCACGTCTCAGCAGGTTTTGCGCCTCACGCACCGCTGCACCAGGACTACCACCATCATCACGGACAATCACCTCTAGCTGCTTACCACCAAGCAATCCGCCCGCCTCATTTACCTCATGAACAGCCAGTTCAATACCTTTTTTATAAGGTTCTAAAAACGAAGGAATCGTTTTATAACTATTAATCTCGCCAACTTTAATCACATCTTTGGCTACAGCGGCATTGCCACCTACTAAACAAAGACTAAGTAAGGCACCCTTAAATAAGCTTGAGAAGCGGGCCATCGTTTACTACCTCTTATAAATGATTTAAAATCATGTCGTTAATTCAAAGAACTTTGTATTATAGATAACTAATATACAATTAGGTTCTATTCAATTTTTAAATTTGAGATTCGCTTTACGGTTAAAAATTTAGTTTAACCCGATAGGCCTTGATAAGAAAAAAATCTCCACTAACATGGAATGCATCATATGTCAGCTTTTTTAGAAGGCAAAGTACTCAGTGTACACCACTGGACTGATAATCTATTTAGCTTCACCACCACACGTGACGAGGCTCTACGCTTTAAAAACGGTCATTTTATTATGATTGGCCTACCGGTTGACGGCAAGCCGCTATTACGTGCTTACAGTGTTGCCAGCGCCAATTATGAAGACCACCTTGAATTCTTAAGCATTAAGGTACCTGATGGTCCTTTAACCTCACGCTTACAGCACATCCAAGTAGGTGACAATATCATCATCGGTCGCAAACCAACCGGTACCTTAGTTCTTGATTACCTCTTACCGGCTAAGCGTTTATATTTACTCTCTACCGGTACTGGTCTTGCTCCTTTCTTGAGCATCACCCGTGATCCAGAGACTTATGAGCAATTTGATGAGGTAATTCTGGTTCATGGTGTACGTACTGTAGGTGAGCTAGCTTATTACGATTTATTCACCAAGGAACTGCCTCAGCATGAATATTTAGGCGAGATGGTCAGCAAGCAGCTTAAGTACTACCCCACAGTGACTCGTGAGGACTTTGTTAATAAGGGTCGCATCACTCATCATATTGAGTCTGGTAAGATTTTTGAGGACTTAGGTGTTCCACCACTTAATCCTGAAGAGGACCGCGTGATGATTTGCGGTAGCCCTGAGATGCTTCGTGAGCTCAAGGAAATGGTTGAGGAGCGTGGTTTTGTTGAGGGTAATACCTCCAAGCCAGGGCACTTCGTCATTGAACGTGCTTTTGCTGAGCAATAATTACTCAAAAAAAAATGGCAAGGTCAATTAAATACCTTGCCATTTTTTTCTCCTAATACCTTACTAAAAGTAGCTATTCCAAAACTGCAAATGTCGTTTTACTCGGGTCAAACCCACGTAATACTCATTACGGGCACTCTCATCAGCTACTTTTCTGGGTAAAAAGCTCTCTTCATCTGCACTGTAAAGCACCACAAAATCAAATTCCTTGCCCTTAGCTTGAGCCACGGTCAAGCATTGCAAACCTGAGCGGTCATTCCAAGAGCGATGAAGTGATTGACTAATCTCTGGCCAATGTTCAAAGCTCGTCCCCAGAGAATTCAAGAGCCGTAATAAAATACGCCAAGAACTGAGCTGATACTCTGAAGCTAGGCTCGCTGACTCCAATACTCTAAATAAACCCGCCTGCTCCGCAAATTTGGACAGTAAGGGCGCCAGTGGTTCCTGCATATTACTTTTTAAAATACCCCGGAGCGCCGTAACCATCCCCTCACTAAATGCTGGTGCTCCTTGATTACCTGACAAATGCATAAAAGCATAGCTCTGAAAGCTCTTGGCATTAGCCGCCTGAATTACTTCATCTTTAGCCTCAGCACTTAAGAAGCAATACTCACCCTGATAAAAACGCTTCACATCATAAGAGAACGCGGTTTTGGCCGTACGCATCGATACCTTTGGTGGCGTTGTAGCACCCTCGACCACTTGCGCTGGTGACATTGCTAATAAGGGAAATTGAGCTGTCTTTAAGGCATAAAGTACATTCACTAAACTCACTACATGAAGATGCGACAAACTATAGCTAATGCGATAATCCCCACGCGTATGCATCCAAAGCTGCCACGCCGCTTTCATCAATTGCAATTGGTTTTGAGCAATCAATGCTAGCTGTTTACGCGGTTTAGTCAACAACTCGGGAAACTCATTTTTAGCACGGTGTTCAATCCCAACTTGCGGTTTTTTTGCAGCTTCAATGCGTTTTAGACTAGCTTTAGAGGCCAAAGCGGCAATCCCTTGGTCAAAGCGATAACTATAGTTTTGCTCAACCACACCCGCATCAAAGTAACTAATAAACTGATTAAATACCACCTCGGTATCAGCACCACGCCAAGCAAACACGTTTTGATAACGATCCCCGACCGCCATCACAAAGCAGTTATTTTTAATAAGTCGTTGAATAAAATCTAATTGTAGCGGTGAGACATCATGAAACTCATCAATAAACACAAAGCGATAACCCTTTAAGGTTTTACTATTTACAAAGTTATCATGATGATATAAATCACTGACTGCCTCAGATAATCGTCTAAAGCCCTCACGTTCTCGAT
>JAAYRZ010000060.1 GCA_012518515.1 Alcaligenaceae bacterium | reverse complement strand
ATTAGGTCATCCCAGTCCTGAATGTTTTTCGGATTACCTTTGCGGACTAAAAGAACAATTGTGGAGGTGTAGGGTGAGCTATTTTTCTTAAGACGCTGCTGCCAATTTTCTGGTAGCAAATTGTTATGCTGGTGTATGGCATCAATGTCATAGGCCAGGGCAAGGGTGACTACGTCTGCATCCAGTCCATACATAACTGATCGAGCCTGAGCACCAGAACCACCGTGAGATTGGCGTACATTAACGGTCTGCCCATGTGTGCTTTGCCAGTGCTTACTAAACATTGCGTTGTACTCTCGATAAAACTCTCGGGTAGGGTCATAGGAGACGTTAAGTAAATTGATAGCAGAGGCTAGTGCCGGTGCGGCAAAGAGGGTGCCAAGACTGGCTAAAAGAAGTTTAATTATGTTTTTTTTCATTATGATATTCCTACGATTATTTAATTTCAGCGATAAGATTGCTTGAGCGCTGTGTGATACATCATAGGTGGAAATTTAGGCGGTTAAAAATACTGTTTTGTCATTTGTTTATGTGCATTGCTTTGTATTAGCGGCATAAGCTTATGGGTGACTTTTTCATTTAACTTGTGCTTGAAGAATCGTTTATGATTGCTTAAACGTGATATTTTGTGCATCATGAATAAGATGAACTAGGTCTGCAACGATAGGAGAAATAGATGTTAATTACTTTTAAATCAAAAAATAGTGCAGAGGTTTTTATGCTGGCTAAGCATGCACTTGCCATCTTAAAAGTTGCCGGGCGTGATTATGAGGAGTTGCCGGCAGAGGGTGTGTTTACAGCTGAGCAGTTGCCTGAGGCGATTGCTAATTTACGTCAGGCGATCGAAGAAGATGAAAATAAAGACATGCATAGCTATGCAGTGCATGATAAGGAAGAGGAAGAGCGCAAAGAGGAGGAACGTGAGAAAAAACACCCGATGCTTGAAGGGGTCAGTTTTAGTCAGCGCGCTTATCCACTAGTCAATTTATTTGAAAATGCCCTTAAACACGGTGATGATGTTATGTGGCAAAGTGGTAGTGCTTGGTAGTTAAAAGCAAACAGCCGATCGCTAAGTACTAAGCAGATCGGCTGTTTGTTGATTTAGTCTATTAGAGACTTAGGCTGTTTCAGTTTCTACTTCAACCGTTTGTAGGTGGCGGTTAATCGCACTGATAACGGCTAAAAATGACGAAGTCACGATATCTTTGTGCATACCTACGCCATAACCTGAGTGAGAGTCGCCTAAGCGTAACTCAACGTAACTGGCGGCCTTACTGCCCTCACCACTGCCGATGGCATGTTCGGAGTAATCCATAAACTCAATTGGCATATCAAGAGCATCAATAAAGGCTGAGATAGCGCCATTACCTTTACCCTTAAAGGTTTTTTCTTCACCATTTTGACTCATGCGAACCGTGACTGAAAAGCGTTCGTTTTCATCAGTATCGGGATGGCTAGTAATTTGATGATCGATAAGAGTCCATGGTTGTGTTTGTTGTAAGTACTCTTGTTCGAAGATTTCGTAAACCATTTGTGCATTGACTTCTTTACCGGTTTCATCGGTGACGCGCTTAATGGCACGGCTGAACTCAATTTGTAGACGACGCGGTAAGCTAAGACCGTGTTCTTCTTCGAGTAAATAAGCAACACCACCCTTACCGGATTGGCTATTAACGCGAATCACAGCGTCATAGTTACGGCCTAAGTCGGCTGGGTCAATTGGTAAGTAAGGTACTTCCCAAACGGCATCAGGTTTTTGTACGGCAAAGCCTTTTTTAATCGCATCTTGGTGAGAACCAGAAAAAGCAGTAAAGACCAAATCGCCGGCCCAAGGGTGACGAGGGTGTACTGGTAACTGGTTGCAGTATTCAGCCGTACGGCGTACTGAATCGATATCGGAGAAATCTAAGCCGGGGTGAATACCCTGAGTGTATAGATTAATAGCTAAGGTAACTAAACAAACGTTACCTGTGCGCTCACCACTACCAAATAAGCAGCCCTCAACACGATCAGCGCCCGCCATCATGGCCAATTCGGCGGCAGCTACTGCGGTACCGCGGTCGTTGTGTGGGTGAACACTGACAATACATGCTTCACGGTTATTGATGTTGTTGCAGAAGTACTCAATTTGGTCCGCATAAAGATTAGGTGTGGTTGCTTCAATTGTTGCCGGTAAGTTAAAAACAATTTGCTTGTCGGCAGATGCACCATAGGCCTCGGCCACGGCATTACATACCTCGACGGCTAACTCAGGCTCAGTGGTTGAAAAAACCTCTGGTGAATACTCATAGCGCCAATTGATGTCAGGGTATCGTGCTTGTTCTGCTAGCACCATTTTGGTACCGGCAACCGCAAAGTCACGCACTTCCTCTTTGCTCATATTGAAAACGATTTTACGGAAAGCCGGTGCGCACGCATTGTACATGTGAATCATGGCGTTTTTGGCGCCTGCACAAGCATCAGCAGTACGGGCAATTAAATCCTGACGAGCTTGAGTGAGGACGATGATAGTGACGTCGTCTGGGATTAGGTTATTTTCAATTAGGTGACGCACAAAATCAAAATCTGTCTGTGAGGCAGAAGGGAATCCAACTTCAATTTCCTTAAAACCGATTTTGACTAAATGTTCAAAAAAACGTAGTTTACGTTCGATGCTCATTGGCTCGATCAGAGCTTGGTTGCCGTCACGTAAGTCGGTACTCATCCAGATAGGCGGTTCGGTGATTGTCTTAGACGGCCAAGTGCGTTCAGAGAAATCACGCTCAAAAGGTTTAAAGGGTACGTATTTAGTCGCTGGGTTCGTTAGCATGGTGACACCTGTTTTTTTCTACTCAAGTAGGCTTTTGGCCTCGACTCGTTTAAAGTCGTCTTGCAATAGAACTAATAATATATATAAAAACAAAAATTTCAAAAAGAAAGGGTACTCCCTGAGAGCGGAGTCTATTGGGTGGCTCATTGGGTCGGCTGCGTAGCACCACCTAGGCTCTAGGCTAGGCAACCGATCAATAGGAGTAGTAAACCGAGGAGCAGGGCCGCGGCTTGAGCTGATAATGTAGAGGCTGTGGATTGCTTTGCATCGGATAATGCAAAGGTAGGGAAGACCGACTGGGTTGAGGCGTTGCCATCAACCAAGCTAGCAAATGATGCAGCGAAGGTTCCCTGTTGAATATCCATAGATATTATTTCTATCACGCCTAAAAAAAATTATCAAGCCTTTGTTTCATCTTTAACACTTACTGCCTCATTTTTTGTGCGATCTGTATCATTTTGATTTAAAAGTGCTTCGTCTAAGCTAGGTTCGGTTGCTGTTTCAGGAGCTATTACCTGAGTCTGACGGATGACTGGTTCTTGAGGAGTAATAATCGATTGTTGCTCTTCGAGGTGTTGGGTACCATAAAGGCCTTTATTTAAGAGACGCTCTTGCTCTCTAGCCTCTTCAATTCGGCTAAATCGGCCCTGTCTCAACTCTCGGCCTACTTGTCTAATATCATGAACTTTTAATGGTTCACGGCGTTCGTGCCAAACCCAGTCTAAAACCTCTAAAGCCATTGGTGATAATCGAGTAATGAGGCTTCGAGCGACCGGCATGGGTACTGTAGTTTTAGCAAGACTGTCTAGATTTTGTCGTACTATGCTGTTGAGAAAAGACAACACAAAGAGCGAGATAATAATCACGATCGCCCACCAGAAGTAAACGTCGTATTTTTCCAAATACTCAATGGTGAGATCGATAGGAGTGTCGTTTAAAAAGGAGTAATCCAGATTTCTACCGAAGTTCAGTAGGCTTTTAGCGACTGAGTACAGTACGGCTAAAACCAGAACACTAATGGCTATCAACAAGAAAAAACGACCTTTGACTAAGTTCAAAATAGTTTGGTTTACCAATCTAAGGTCGTTTTTGTAGTCGGAGCTTCTATGGTTCATTGTTAGGTCTCTATGAAAAAGCAATTAATGGTAAAAGCCATTTTAACGATTTTTGTCCGACCTAACTACCATAATGAGATTAACGAGCAGGACAGTCGGCGACACGACCCCATGCATTGTTAGCGCCGCAGTATTGATTACGTACTCGACTAATGCAAGATGGACGCTCATTAAAACCAAGCGAGCGACATTGTGTCATGGCTTGGTTAAAGGCTCCTACCCAAGCTAGATTATCACTACCAGCGCTGCCCTGATTAGAGCGTTGGCGCTGAAGCGGCTGGAAGGTTTGAGAGCCGCCAGTTGTTCCTTGTGTCACTACGCCACTGAGGCGAATGTTTTCTTCGGATAACATGGCACTACCCTCCGTATTTTTGAGGGTATCATCAATACTTTCAGCTTGGATTGACCAGTCAATCCCTGGGTCGGCGAGCGCTAAGCCTTGCGTGCCGTCTAGCAAGGGTTGCATGGGCTGGGGAATAATCAACCTGCCTTGCTCATCATACTCTGCGGGAGGATCCAGTTCGGTGACATTAGGAATGTTGGCCTGTACTGGAACCCGTTCAATTAAGTAGTCGCCAGCCTGTAAACCGAGAGCGGTTGCAACACCGGCAAAAACTATCACTGTAAAAATTAATAAACGCCAAGACATAATAAGTAGGAGGGTGAACCCTTTGTGTTAATTAGTGACTGTCAGCAAAAATCTGGCCGCCATGCTCACGCATTACATGGAATTGTATATCGGGATGTAGTTCTTGCGCTACTCTTAACTGCGCAGGTGAACTGACTAAAAAAGCCGGTGCATCAACCACATCATGAGCAATATTTGCTACGTTAGCATCCAGAAACTTACGCAAGGCTTGTGGATTAGTACTCGTAACCCATCGGGCCATATTGTAGCGAGAAGGACCTAAAATGGCATCTACACCGTATTCTGTCTTAAGGCGATGTGCTACTACCTCAAACTGTAATTGACCGACAGCACCTAATAAAATGGCACCTCCGGCAATTTGTGGTCTAAATACCTGAATCGCTCCCTCTTCACCCAACTGAGTCAAGCCTGTGCGAAGTTGCTTACTTCTTAGTGGATCTTTGACCTCAACGCTTTGAAAAAGTTCGGGCGCAAAGAAGGGTAAACCGGTAAAGTGTAGCGTTTCTCCCTCAGTTAGTACATCGCCAAGATGTAAAACACCATGGTTTGGAATACCAATCACATCACCAGCATAGGCTTCATCAACAATATCCCGGCGTTGAGATAAAAATGACACCGGGTTGTTGGGGCGAATGTCCTTGCCTGTACGAGCTACTTTTAAGCGCATGCCACGTTCAAACTTACCGGAACTAACACGCACGAAGGCCACACGGTCACGGTGTGCCGGATCCATATTGGCTTGTACCTTGAAAACCACACCAGTGAATTTTTTCTCATCCGGTTCAACGGTGCGTTCTAAGGCTTCGCGTGCTCCTGGAGGTGGAGCAAATTCAACTAAGGTGTCGAGTAATTCTTGCACACCGAAATTATAGACCGCGGAACCAAAAAACACCGGTGTTTGCTTGGCATTTAAAAAGGCTTCTTGCTCAAAATCAGGCGTGGCGATATTGATGAGCTCAATTTCTTCACGGGCTTTTTCAATGGTGTCCGGACAACGTTCATTTAACTGAGGATTGTCTAAACCACTAATAAACTCGTCGTCAGCGGTACCACTCTTAGAGGGGTTATTGCGATTAAATAAACGTAAATGATCTTTACGTAAATCAAATACACCGCCGAACTGTCGCCCCATGCCCACAGGCCAGGTAAATGGAATGCAGTCCATTTCTAGGTGAGATTCAATTTCTCCAATTAAATCAAGCGGTTCCTGTACCTCACGGTCAAGCTTGTTAATAAAGGTCAAAATAGGCGTATTGCGAGCTCGACAAACTTGTAGTAAGCGCTCGGTCTGTGGCTCAATACCATTAGCTGCATCAACAACCATCACAGCGGCATCTACTGCGGTCAGCACGCGATAGGTATCTTCAGAGAAATCCTGGTGTCCTGGGGTGTCTAAGAGGTTAATGACACAATCCTTGTACTCCATTTGCATGACGGAAGAAGCAACCGAAATACCACGTTGCTTTTCAATTTCCATCCAGTCAGAGGAAGCATGACGTTCGGCTTTACGTGCCTTGACACTACCAGCAATTTGAATAGCACCCGCAAAAAGCAGGAGCTTTTCAGTTAGTGTGGTTTTACCCGCATCTGGGTGAGAAATAATGGCAAAGGTGCGCCGTCTGGCGACTTCTTGAGAAATTTTACTGTTGCTTGACATGCTTTTTATAAACTTATAGGTTGCGCGCTTGAATTGAAATTGGCCAATTGTATCATGAGCTTAGCGGTGTTAGACATTCATCAGGGCCATACTTAAGGCAGCTAAAATAAAACACACTCCAAAGATTTTATTGATTCTTGCTGTGATGTGTGGATTTTTTAATAACTTGACCAGATTAGCTGCGAGGGCTACATAGCCTAGCATAATCACTAAATCTACGGCACATAAGGTGAACCAGACAATGATGTATTGCACTAGCAGGGGGTTACTTGTATCAATAAACTGCGGTATCACGGCTAATAAAAATATAGCAGCTTTAGGATTAGTGATATCGACTAAAAATCCCTGCATAAATAATTTTTTTGCCGTCGTGGTCGGCATGTTTGAGACATCCACCCGAATCATGCTGACGGGTGAACGGTACTGCTTGATACCCAGATAAATCAGGTAGCTCACCCCGATCCACTTAATGACCTCGAATAAAATTGGTGAGGTTTTAATAATAGCTGCGACGCCAATCACACTGATAAAAAACTGTATGGAATAACCAAAAATCAGTCCCGCAACCAAGGCAGAACCTGGCCACATACCATGACGTAAGCCGGCGGCCATTGAGGCTACTGCACCGGGACCGGGAGATATTGAAATTGCCCATGCAGCAAAGAATAAGGCCAACCAGACGGAAAGTAACATAGAAGCGATGAAAAGAAAGGCGATGAGAAAGAAAAAACAGCACGTTAAATTGTGTCAACATAGAATTATAAACTTGAAGCTACGTTACAATCAGTTATCCACCAGAGTGGTGCAATTTTTGCTGTGAACTTAAAATAGCGTAAGTTTAATTATTTCCAGAGAGTCTGCTATGCGTCAATTTTTCAGATTGTTTATGATGGCTTTATTGGCCAGTTTACTAGCCGGTTGTGGCTATAACGAAATTCAGCGTTTAGATGAGGGTGTTAAGGCGGCCTGGTCAGAGACGTTGAACCAATATCAGCGTCGTGCCGATTTGGTGCCACAGCTTGTAGAAAGTGTTAATGCTTATATGGTGCATGAGCGTGAGTTATTAAAAGAAGTAACGGATGCACGTTCGCGTGTGGCATCGATTAATGTCTCTGCTGATCGTTTACCAACTGAAGCGGAGTTAGCTCAGTTCCAAGCAGCACAGTCTCAAATGACTTCGGCTTTATCTCGTTTGATTGCGGTATCGGAAAACTATCCTGATCTAAAGTCTGATGGTTTGTTTAGAGATTTAAACGTTCAATTAGAAGGTACTGAAAACCGCATTGCTACAGCACGTGGCCGTTATATCCGTGAGGTCCAGGGCTATAACACCTTTATTCGCCAATTCCCAACGCTTATTACAGCGAAAATTTTTGGTTATAAGGTGCTACCTAATTTTGGTGTAGAAAATCAAGACACCATTATGCAGCGACCTACCATTCAGTTTGATAATCCTCGTTCAGCTCCTGCTCAGTAAGGTTGGAGTGTAGAGGCTATTCAGGAGGGTTTATGATGCTGTTTATACAGCCAGTCAGCTTACGTTCAGCTTGGTTGCTACTCGTCGCTAGCTGCTTAGCGTTATTGTTGATGCTAACACCGGTAAAAGCAGAGGTGCCGGTACCACCATTAACCAATTATGTGGTGGATGTGACCAATACCTTGACGCCGGCACAGTTAGAGGACCTGAACCATAGTATTGCTCAGCTTGAGGCTGAAAAAGGCTCTCAGATCATGGTCTTGATGGTGCCGACTGTGCTACCGGATGATACCGTAGAGACGTACGCTAGGCGTGTTTTTGATGAGTGGCGTATCGGTCGTGCCAAAATTGATGATGGTGTGCTGCTTTTAGTTGCCAAGGATGACCGTCGTATGCGGATTGAGACTGGTTATGGGCTAGAGGGAGCTATCACGGATGTGCAGGCATCCTACATTATTAATAGTGATATGGCGCCGGCCTTTCGTGAAGAAAACTACTATGCCGGTATTAAGCAGGCGGTGGATCAGTTGACCATTTTGATTCAGGGTGAGGAGTTGCCGGGGATTGAGTGGTCTGAAAGCTCTTCAATTAGTGATGATTTACCGCTTGATTTGCTTATATTTTTTGCGTTTTTTGTTCTGTTTTGGCCCATCTGGTTAGCGCCGGTCGTCGGTGGTTTGTTTATTCTGGTGATTACCGGCTCAATTGGATTTGCTTTACTTGCTGCGGTCTTTTCCTTAGGTTGGAACTGGGTAGTTAAATCATTTTTAGCACCCCGTTTAGCCAGTTTGGATCAGGCGAGTAAGCATGCTAATGGTACTCGACCTAGACGACGTCATGATAATTGGCCAGGTACCGGTGGTTTTGGTGGGGGCGGCGGTTTTGGCGGCGGCTTCGGTGGTGGTGGATTTGGCGGCGGGGGCGGTGGCTCCAGCGGCGGTGGAGGAGCTTCAGGTGGCTGGTAATAAACTGACCCAACTAACAGGCCTTGATAGTCTAAAGGGACAATATCTTGGACGCCGTTACTTTAATAAAGCATTTTTAGCCGAAATTTCTGAATTGATTGCAGAGGCTGAAAAAGGTCATCATGCCGAGTTGGTGGTGGCTATTGAGCGCACCTTTCCTACTCACTTGGAGTCTACTCGAGATCGTGCGCTGGAGGTTTATGGGCGGCTCAGGGTTTGGGATACACCCTTAAATACGGGGCTTTTGTTGTATTTGTCTTTGGATAGACAGGCCATTGAGATTATTTCCGATCGTGGGATTCAGGTCGAGGATGAGCGATGGGTTGAGGTGAGCATTTTATTGGCTGATTATTTTAAAAATAAGCAGTTCCGTGAGGGCTTATTGGCGGCAGTTAAGCATATTGAAGGCATTCTTGCTGAGGCCTGCCCACCCGTTGATGAGCAGTTTGAAGATAAGGATTTGCTGAGCAACGAGCCGGTCATCTTGTAGCTGTTAGGAGGGGTTAAGTGCTCGACTTAATTCCCTGACTTCCTCGCTTCTGGCGCGGCTGTCTTTGAAGTCTTTATTGAGACTTGACCACTCGGGGTAGGAGCGAGCATGCACAAGGGGCCGTGGTAGTGATTCTTGCTGCCAGTAGCTATAGTCGGCATTATGACGTTGAATCCTTTCCTGAGCAGCGTGACCTCGTCGGTCAAGGGCATCCAGCAGGCGTAAACCACGCACGGCTAGTAGGCGTAATACCGCATCATCAACGGTGAGTTCGCGGTAGCCTTGGAGCATCCCTAATAGACGATTGCCGACTTTTTCAGCGCCTTGCCAGATACCACCGACTAAACCACCGACCAAGGTACCCGTGCCGAGACTTAAGCCACCGGTCATGATATCGACCGTCGCACCGGCCATGGCACCTGCTGCAAAGCCTTTGCCTACTCTAATGCCCATGTCTTTGAGGGCTTCACTACTGAATAAATCACTTTCCCAGCGTTCGCCGCTGATGGGTAAGAGGTCATCTTCATAATCGTCTTCATGGAAGCGATAAAGGCCGAGTAAGTCATGGATGAATTGCTGCTCGCGTTGACGTACTTGATCCTGCATTTCTTGCCAGATGCGGACGCTTTCTTCTTCTCTGTCGGTGCTGCTTTGGCGTCTGAAAGCACTGATATCAACCAGTAACTCGGCTAATAATTCCTGACCTTGTTGGCGTCGTCGCTCTCGTCTTTTGTTAGCGCCTTCGGCTAATTCATTCAGGCTTTGTCGATATTCATCAAGCACCAAAGCTAGTTTTTGATAGAGCTGCTGTTCACCGTCAATGGCGGGAGCTACTGTGTCGAATTCAATGATTAAATGTAGACCAAGGCGTGATAGTGTGTTTTTCCAGTCATCACTGAAGTTATCTGGGTGATGCAGGAAATTCAGTACTGGAATCAGGGGGCGGCCACAGCGCGCTAAGATAGCAAGTTCATCACGGTACTTAGAGCGCACGGGCTCACGTACATCGACTACATAAAGTCCGGCATCACAGGCGAGAAGCTGGCGCAATACGCGAGCTTCTTGTTCAAAGCGTTGCTGACTTTCGGGACTGTCCAGAAAGCGTTCGATGCTAGCTGGTCCATCTAAGCGAGTGCCACTTTGTTGCTGTAACTGGTCTAGATAGTCTAATAAGGCAATACTGTCTTCGATGCCGGGCGTATCAAACCACTGAAGCTTAAGATGATCAATGCGCAACATGGCACCTTCTACGTGACGTGTGGTGGCAGGTGCATTAGCAACCTCACCGAAATCTGCATCATGTAAAAGGGTGCGTAAAAGAGAGGTCTTACCCGTATTGGTATGACCAACAACCGCTAGTTTGAGATGGTTGTCTTTGGGGTGAAAGCGTTGCTTGAACTGTTCCATATGTTTTGCCTTAGATATCAAGCATAGTATAAGCTGCTTCTTTGTCCATCAAAATGGCCTCACGCTCAAGACCTGCATCGTTTAGTGAGTTTAGCCATAAGTCGCTTTGGTCACGTATTGATTGCTCGCGGTTAATCAAAAGTACAAAATGTGTTTGACCGAAATTAGCGATGGTCTGCATCAAGTTTAAATGACTACGATCGGGAGTCTGGGCCGCATCACAAATAAAAAGAATTTGCTGTAAGGGCTCTTTTCTTTGACCAAGCTCGGTTAGGAGGTGATGGCGTTGTTCGCGACTTTCGATGTTGCCGCCATCAAGTAGCCGTTCACTGTTGTTGCTCTCAATGATAGGCCAAGTTTCATGAGGGTCTAATTCAATGCCCACAATCAGGGTGCCATTACCGGACAAATCCAGTGCTGCTTTGGGAAGTTCAGAGATGGGGAGGTCGGGTGCAGGTGCGTCAACGCCGGTACTGATTGAAACGGGTTCCAAGCGAGCAAGCAGTGGCGCGTAGGCGGCCGAATCAATATCAATGCGACAGCGTGCGATACGAATGCGACTAATCACTAGGCTAATCATCAAAGCCAACAAGCGGAGTAATAAGCCAAATACAATTAGTTGACCTATTAACCAGCTTGACCAGAGCGCATGCAGAGCGGGGCTGGCCGTAGCACCTTCGGTGATTAATTGACTGACTTCAGGCATTGGAAAACCTAGCATTGAGGGTAATATACCTAAAGCATAGGCAATATTTTCTAGGCTACTGGCTGAGAGAATCGTCGTTTCCCAGACAAAGGTATAGCGACGGGTAGAGAGTAAAAAGAATAGCGTGGCGAGAGCAGAACTCAGAATCATCAACCACAGGGCATGGGTAATGCTTGATAAAAGCCAAGAGGTAGAACGTTGCTGGCGGGTCAAACTAAAGAGAGCATTAGGCACTAAAGTAGCGTCAGGACCGCGGGATAGCTTTTTGGTGAGCCATATCCAAGCCTGACCCAAGAGTGGATAATCTCTATCACTGCGTTTAGGGATAAACAAAAAGACGAGCCAAATAATAAAGCTCAGCGCATGTAGCCCTAAAAGAGCAATCCAAGCGCTGAGTAAATTGACTTCTGCGCTGCGGCTTCCAAGACTAGCATAGCCCAATCCTATACCGCTAAGTACTGACAAAACAAGCATTAATAAAAAAGCGTATTTAGTTAGAAGGCGGTAATTACTAATGGCTTTATCTAAACCAGAGGCAGTAGCTAGGCGTTGAGCACGACGAATGATT
>JAAYRZ010000059.1 GCA_012518515.1 Alcaligenaceae bacterium | reverse complement strand
TGGCTCTAGATATTGCTCTACGACGTAATGACCGAGCATGGGTAGAACAATTGCCCGATGAAATGGATGAGGTCATACTCCACAAATTGTATTATGGTCATTTCTTCTGCCATGTTTTTCATCAGGACTATATTGTCAAAAAAGGTGTAGATCCAATTGCCATGGAACATCAAATGTGGGAATTACTGGATCAGCGTCAAGCCGAATACCCTGCTGAGCACAATGTCGGTCATTTATATATTGCCAAACCAGCATTAGCAAACTTTTATAAAGAGCTAGATCCGCGTAATGTATTTAACCCAGGTATTGGACATACATCCAAGTTTTTGAATTGGGGTGCATGTTGTGAGCAAAGACCAGGGTTTTCTGCAGCCTATAGAACAAACTCAACAGAAAATTGATTTATTAGCACAACTTTCAAGTACTTCCTAAGCGAAACAGTTTGCTGAAGACTACTTCTCAACAAACACTCCCTCATAGCCTGTTGTTGCGATAGCTTCCAGCAAACTGTCTTTACTGACGTCTTCACTGGCTTCTACCCGAGCCATATTATCTCTAAGGCTAGCCTTGACGGTCGTCACACCCTCAACTTTTAAAAGCGCTTTTCGCACCATCGCAGTACACAAGGGACAATGCATGCCCTCAACATGAATCACATAGTTCTGCTCTGCGCCGTTAATGCTAAGCGTCGCTAAAATAGCAAGTAGTAATTTACTCATACAAGTATAAAAACCCTAAAATCTCTGGATAAAACAATAACAGAATTAATCCTAAAAAAACTGCCACGACGAATCCTAGTCGTCGCCCTTTTAATCCCCTGTTAATGCCACAATGCTTGCGATAAAATCTTGCCCAGATAAACACAGCGAAGCTGGATAGGGCCAACACACTAAATAAAAATCGCAGTTTCTCTAGCGGCGCAAGAATAGACAACAGACCAAACGAAGTACCAAAAATCAAGAATAGGAGCGCCGGCAAGCAACAAAACGTCGCTACAAAGGCACTAGCAAAAGCACCCGCTAACCAAAATCGGGAAGATTTAGCAGGTACTTTTTGCTCATTATCTATCAGATTAATCGTACTATCCTGATTAGATTTCCACTGACTTGTAGTCATAGGCGAATTCTTTTGGAGAGTAGTAATCCTGCACATTATCATCAACCTCAGCATAAGGATAGCCGAAGTTATTTAGAGGATGCTCATAGGGTCTTGGCTTTAAGGCGAAGTCACGCCCCCAGTTATAGCCAATCCAACACATTTCCCAATTACCAAATAGGTATTCACGCAATTGAATGATTTTACTGTCATCATTGCTCAGGTTTTCAGCTAAGCGCACCTTGGTCACATCACCCGGATCACAAGGAATCCATCCATAACCTTTAAGATAGAATTCAGCTCTACAATGCTGAGAACCGGTGATATTAGCAACACCATCTTTACCACTACCCATGGCTGGACTAAAGCGACTCTCACCAACCCTGATACCAAAGACCTCACGACAAGGAATACCTACACTACGGCACAATGCTACAAAGACTGAACTAATATCAGTACACTTGCCGTAAAGCTCGCCTGATTCCAAGAGTGCCTTAGCATCGCCCACGCCACAACCAATGACGCTCTCATCGCGTGTCATGTTATCAGCAACCCAAGTATAAATGGCTTTGGCACGCTCCAAATCACCCTTAATACCTTGAGTAATTTCTTCTGCTTTTTCCTTGACCACACCATCAATCTGAATGTGTCGGGTAGGCTCTAAATACTCGAGAAGCTCCGGAGTCAACTCCTCGTTTTCATCGTAATTAACCTTAGAAAAGTCTGTATTACGCTCTTGAGTACTGATAGTAAAAGCGGTGGTAATGGTAGCGGGAACTTCGCTAAAGGTAGCGAAAAGTGTAGGAATTTCAAAATCACTTTGTATTAGTTCATCATAATTACCAGTGTTTGTAATCAGACTTTTCAATTGCTGATACTCACTATTTAAAGGCAGTGGGAGCCAAAGCTTGGAGACCTTACCCTCTTCCTGTAATGTATGATTTAAAGTGACTTCAAAAGTACGCTCTTTTTGATTTATCTTATCAAGAGGCTTTTCTTTGTTATTGCCGACAGCAGCAAAACCTAGGTTAGGAAGTAAAATTGCACTACTAGCTGCGCCGACTTTAAAAAAGTCGCGTCTTTTAAATTTGGATGTCATGATAGTATCCTTTATCTATTAACCAAAACTTGGCATAATCC
>JAAYRZ010000058.1 GCA_012518515.1 Alcaligenaceae bacterium | reverse complement strand
ATCTGATGAACTTTGTTTGCACATATTGTCAAGACTAACTATAATTCCATTAACCCGCAGTAAAGAGAGCGGCGCGATCGTAGAGAAGTCTATTACTTATCCGCTTGCGATATTCTCAAGCTTCTAAAGTCTTCACTCTACCTTAACACGCTATTGTAACTCATGCTTTTTGAATTAATTAGATTGTTAAGGGTTTTTTAAGACCGTGCCTAGGGCAAGTAAAATAGGTCATAGCACCATTTCCCCTAGCCGCTATTTCGAACAGAGTCAGTGCTTTTAGACTGGGACCCTCTTTCTTTACGAGTTGTCTGTGGTTGTCATTGTTGTAGGCATCCGATTGTTATCAATGCGGCAGTATTTAACCTTCTGCCCACAGTTTGAATGTTTACATAGATGACTATGTTGATTGTTAAGTGAAAGTACAGAATTTCTTTTTATAGACCGACTGTGGCTGCATCTATTGCGCTCATTTTTCTGTCTGTAAATTTTTAAGTGAATTGTTTTATTTGTTTTTATAAGACAATTTTACGTGTTTAATTTAATAACTAAGTTTTTTGTTTGTTTAATTTATTGTGAATACCATAGGTAGCTTGATAAGAATCAGTCGAGTTCAACCCGCAAGTATTTTTAACCCCTCCAGTATTTCGGCGTTTACACAGCTTATCGTACCGCCGGAGCTTCAGGGTGCATATCTTTACGTCTAAACAATAAAAATAAAAAAAGCACACAAAAAGTTTGGCTGTAGTCCTTCACAGCATCACCAACTCCTCGACAACTCTTTCCGGGTGGTTCAGCAATCTATATTGCTGTGGCATTTTTTCGGAGAGTTTTATACATGAAACGCATGTTATTTAATGCAACGCACCAAGAAGAATTACGCGTTGCTATTGTTGATGGGCAAAAGCTTATCGACATTGATATTGAAACCGCAGGCCGTGAGCAGCGCAAAGGCAATATCTACAAGGGTGTTATCACTCGCATCGAGCCTAGTTTAGAGGCTTGTTTCATCAACTACGGTCATGAGCGTCATGGTTTCCTACCATTCAAAGAGGTTGCCCGAAGTTATTTCAAAGAAGGCGTAGAGCTCCGCACCGCCAGAATTCAAGACGTTCTCCATGAAGGTCAGGAATTGATTGTGCAGGTCGAAAAGGAAGAGCGCGGCAATAAAGGCGCCGCCTTGACCACTTTTGTTTCCCTAGCTGGTCGCTACCTAGTCCTGATGCCTAATAACCCGCGCGGTGGTGGTATCTCTCGACGCATTGAAGGCGAGGATCGACAAGAGCTCAGAGAGGCCATGGACAAGCTAGAGCTACCACAAGGCATGAGCATGATTGCTCGTACTGCAGGTATTGGTCGCTCTACTGAGGAACTGGATTGGGACTTAAAGTATCTTCTTAAGCTCTGGAATGCTATTGATAATGCAGCTCAGCAGCACCCTGCTCCTGTGTTGATTTATCAGGAGTCGAGCTTGGTTATTCGCGCTATTCGTGATTACTTC
This sequence comes from Alcaligenaceae bacterium, assembly GCA_012518515.1. GTDB lineage: Bacteria > Pseudomonadota > Gammaproteobacteria > Burkholderiales > Burkholderiaceae_B > Oligella. The sequence continues at coordinate 3,456 of JAAYRZ010000058.1, read as the reverse complement.
TCACCAAGCATTTCTGAGATTCTTATCGATACCGACGAGATCACCTCCCAGGCTACAGCCTTCATGCAAGATGTCATGCCTGAAAACGTCAGCCTTGTTAAGCGTTATCGCGATGCGGTTCCCCTATTCTCACGCTTCCAGATCGAGCATCAGATTGAAACTGCCTATGCACGCAATGTGACTTTGCCTTCTGGTGGCTCTATCGTCGTGGATCACACTGAAGCGCTGGTCGCTATCGACGTTAACTCAGCCCGCTCTACGCGTGGTGGTGATATCGAAGAAACTGCATTACGTACCAACCTTGAGGCTGCCGAAGAAGTGGCTCGCCAATTACGTTTACGTGACTTAGGCGGCTTAATCGTCATCGACTTTATCGATATGGACGACAACAAAAACCAACGTCAAGTTGAGCAGAAGTTACGCGAAGCTTTGCACTTTGACCGTGCACGCGTACAGATGGGTAAGATCTCCCGCTTCGGTCTGATGGAGTTATCACGCCAGCGTTTACGCCCTTCTCTCAATGAAGGCTCACACATTACTTGCCCACGCTGTAATGGTACCGGTGTTATTCGTGATGTTGAATCAAGCGCATTAAATATCCTGCGCCTGATCCAAGAAGAGGCTATGAAAGAAAACACGGCCGCATTACATGCTCAGGTACCCGTAGAAGTAGCTACATTCCTACTCAACGAAAAGCGTCAGGATATCTTAAAGATCGAAAACCGTCTAAATGTACGCATTGTCCTTATTCCTAATAAGGCACTAGAGACACCTCATCATCACATCGAGCGTTTACGCCATGATGATAGTCGTCTAGACGACCCTAAATCCAGCGTTGAACTGATCCCTGTACCGGAATCAGTCGTCAAATGGCGCGAGCAAAAGGCAAAGTTCGAAGAGCAAGAAAAAAGACAGGAAGCTATTGTCAAAGGTATTTCTCACGGCGAACCCATCCCCTCTAAGACTATCGATGACGCCAAAGCCGCAGTAAGCACTGCCGGTGCTGTTGCCGTCGAAGTAGCTGAGCGCGTGATGCCAAAGAGCTTCTTGCAGCGTATCAAGTCTTTCTTTGTCCGTCCTAATGGCGTAGAGGAAGCTAAGACTGAAGAAAAAGCAGCACCAGCTAAAAAAGCTCCTGCTGCGAAAAAAACTAGCGCCCGTACCTCTGATACAAACCAGCGTCAACCACGTCAGCGCAATCAGCGTCGCAATCCAAAGCGCTCGTCACAGCATGCTGAACAAGACAATTCGACAACAGCTCAAAAGCCACGTCGTCAGCAACAACGTCCTCAAAAAGACGCTCAAACTAATGAGTCACAAACTCAAAGTAGCAATACTGCCGACAATCGACGTAACGCAAACACGCGCAACCAGCAAAATCAGGATCCCAACAGACCAAGCAGACGCTCTCGTCGTCAAAACGTTCGCAAAGACGATCGCAATCAGGCACAAAACCAGGAGCAAAACCAAGCTTCTCAAGACCGTAATCAAGCACAACAACAGCAAGATCGCGGTAGCCAACAAGAACGGAATCAACAGCGTCAACAACAGCGCGAACAGCAACGTCAACAACGTGAGCAGCAACAGCAACGCGATGAAAACCTAGATACACAACAACAAACTGCTGTTAAGGTTGAAGAGCAAGCAACTGAACAAAGCCAACGTCCTAAGGCTGCCCCTAAACGTGAACACGAGAATAAAGCGCCACAAGCGACTCAAACTCAAAGTTCAGAGACTTCTACTGTTGAGACTCAAACTCCTCAACCAGAAGAAGGCAACCAGCCAGACTCTCGTCGTCGCCAAAGCCGCAACAGTAACCGTAATCGCCGTCCTCAAAAGGACAACGCAGCGGCAGCTACTACCGGTACATTACCTTTCGTACCTAACGAAGTGATGCTAGAGGCATCTCATCACGATTACGAAGAAGTATCAGAGCAAATAGCTAAAGGTGAAATTGACTTAGATGCAGTTAACAAAAAAGCTAAAGCTGCTAGTAATGCAGAGGCGCCCCTAGCAGTTGCTAGCGAACCCGTCGTCGAGGCTGCGTCTAAATCAATGCCTGAAAGTCCGGCCCCGACATTACAACAAGTCGAATCCACCGCCCCTACCGCTCCGGTCGCAGTGGAGACTAAGGCTAGCACTAAAGCTCAAGTGGAAACTCAAGTAGCAACCACCGAAGCTGCACCCAAGAGCTCTACTGCATCAGAGACAAGCAAACCTGTCTCAAAGCCAGTAACTGAGAAGTTAGAAGAAGTGATTAGTGCTGCCGGTTTAAACATGGTTGAAACTAAATCAGTGCCTGCAGCAGAAACTCCTGCGGCTGAACCAGTCAAACTAGGTCGTCCTCGCAAGTCTGCAACTGTGATTGAGAAAAGCGAATTGGTTCAAATCGAAACTGGTGCATCAGAAGCAACTGCTGAAAAAAAGCCCGTCTAACGACTGACTAAGCAGTTTCTTTGATCTTAAACAACCGATACCCCCTATGGGTATCGGTTGTTTTATGGCTAGACCCTACTCCTATATGTTATATTTTTTGAAACCCGATTAATTTAGTCGGCGTTTTTTTTAATTAAATTAATAAAAAATCGGATGTATTCGACAGGATCTATCCGTCTAAATTAGGAATTAAGGAATGAGTCAACAGTTTGAATCTTTATCACGTATCAAATACAAGGAGTATCACAAATTAGTGATGTCAGCGGATGAGGCAGTTACTAAAATCCCTTCCGGTGTTAATGTCGGCATGAGTGGTTTTACCGGTTCTGGCTATCCCAAAGAAATCCCTATTGCATTAGCAAACCGCATTCGTGATGAGCATGAGGCAGGTAGACCTTTTAAAATTGGCGTTTGGACTGGTGCCTCTACTGCACCTGAACTAGACGGTGCCTTAGCCGAAGTCGATGGCATTGAAATGCGCTTGCCTTACCAATCCGACCCTACATGTCGTCAAAAGATTAACAGCGGTAAAATGCAGTACATGGATATTCACTTATCCCATGTAGCTCAACATGCTTGGTTCGGCTTTTACGGCAAACTAAATATTGCAGTGATTGAGGTAGCTGGCATTCGTGAAGATGGTGGCCTCATTCCTGCTGGCTCGGTGGGCAATAACAAGACATGGATTGACCAAGCTGACCACGTGATTTTAGAAGTAAACTACGCACTCAGCGAAAAGCTGGAAGGCATGCATGATATCTACTATGGTACCGCTCTTCCTCCACACCGCAAACCAGTACCAATTACCGAGGTATCAGATCGTATTGGCCAAGCCTACTATCATTGTCCACCTGAAAAAATCGTAGCCATTGTCGAAACGCATGGCATGGATCGAGTCAACGTATTTAGCGAACCCGACGACGCCTCAAAGAAAATCGCTAATCATATTCTGAATTTCCTCGAGGATGAGGTACGCAAAGGCGTGCTACCACCTAATTTGCTACCGATACAATCCGGCGT
>JAAYRZ010000057.1 GCA_012518515.1 Alcaligenaceae bacterium | reverse complement strand
TTGCAGCATGGCGCTATGCATTACTGGATATAAGGAGTCTTTCCATCTGGGCGGTTGTTTTATCATTATTTGCAATATTTAATTTATTTATTGCAAAGTTTTCTCGATGGACTGTATTTTCTTTATTGTGGTTATTGCCTATTTTTATGGGAGTTAGTGCAAAGCAACAATTAAAAGATGGGGAGTGGCAGCTTACTGCTTTAGATGTGGGACAGGGTAGTGCCATTTTAATAAAAACAAGAGATCATAATTTGTTGTTTGATGTGGGTCCACGTGTTTCTTATGATAATGAAGCTAGTAATAAAGTCATTATTCCTGTATTGAGAGCTTTAGGCATTGCTTACCTTGATTACGTTGTTGTTTCTCACAGTGATTTAGACCATGTGGGTGGTTTTTCTGAGTTAATTAGTCAGATACCTGTTGGTCAAGTTGTTAGTTCGTTTAGGTTAGACTCTTGGCTTAGCAAAGAAGAAAGCATTTTTGCTAAAGATTATACTCCCTTGACCCCTAAACTAAAGGCTGAAGCTTGTATGGCTGGTGTTCAGTTTGAGCTTGATGGCGTGAGTTTTAGCTTTATTTGGCCACATGCGGAGGATATTTTACCTTTAGCCGCTAAAAGTAAAAATGAAGAGAGTTGCGTGTTGTTAGTCCAAGGGCGTCACCACCAGCTCTTACTGACGGGTGATATTGACCAGTCAGTAGAAAATCAACTTTTGAGGTCTATGTCTTTGCCGAAGGTTGATGTGGTCGTAGTAGCACACCATGGGTCCAAAACTTCCTCTTCTAAAGCCTTCATCAATCAGGTTGAAGCAAAAATAGCGATTGCTCAGGCAGGACATTACAATCGATATAGGCACCCAGACATTGAGGTTAGTGAACGATGGCGAGCTGCCGGCAGCAGTTTTTATGACACGGTTAGTGATGGTGCAGTGTCAGTTCACTCAACAGCATTTGGTTTGTTGCAACGCAGCGAAAAAGCTCAAAAAAAGCGCTATTGGCACTAAAATAGTATAATGCAGTTCCCATTGTTTGAGTCTTCAAGCCCATAAAGTATCATAGGATAAGTAATTGAAAAATAAGAATTTCATGAGCGTTGATTTACATTGCCATTCTACTGTTTCTGATGGTGTCTTGGCACCTGAAGAAGTAGCAAGACGTGCCTACAATAATGGTGTTAGGCTGTGGAGTCTGACTGATCATGATGAAACATCTGGTCAAGCCAAAGCAAAAAAAACAGCACAAGAATTAGGAGTAGATTACATTACGGGTATTGAAATCTCGGTAACATGGCAGGATCGGACCTTGCATTTAGTTGGTTTGAATTTCGACCCTGATAATAAGGTTTTAAATGATGGGCTGTTGGCAATTAGAGCCGATCGTGATAGTCGCTCTTATAAGATTGCTGAGAGGTTTGATGAGTTAGGAATACCAGGGACTTATGAAGGTGCTTTGCGCTTAGCTGATAACCCAGAATTGATTAGTCGCTCGCATTTTGCTCGTTATCTGGTTCAAGCAGGTCATTGTAAGAATATGCAAGAGGTGTTCGACCGTTATTTGAGCGATCATGGCCCTGCTAATGTTGCGATGGAGTGGGCCTCCTTACCTGAAGCAATGAGCTGGATTAAGGAGGCAGGAGGAGTGTCCATAATCGCGCATCCAGGGCGTTATAAGTACTCACGCAGTCAGTTCGTTGATTTGTGGCGTACGTTTAAAGCCTTAGGCGGAGAGGGGATTGAGGTAGTCACAGGTTCACATAACCCCGATCAATACTATCAATATGCTGATGTTTGCAGACAATATGGTTTTTTTGCTTCAGCAGGTTCTGATTTCCATAGTCCGACAGAAAGTCGTTTGGATCTTGGAAAGCTACCCCCGTTGCCTTCAGGAATAACACCTATCTGGCATCATTTGGGTTATAGCCAGTACTGATTAATGGTATATCTATCTCTATATTTAAATTAATTGAGTTTAGTTATGAGTAAGGCCTTTGTTAAAGAAGATAGCAATTCGAATGATGATGATTTGAATATTGAGGGTTTATCTATCCCTCCTGGATCAAAAAATTATATTACGCGTATGGGTTACGACAATATGCGAGAAGAGCTATCAAATTTAGTTAATAAAGAGCGTCCCGATATGGTTAGTATCGTATCTTGGGCCGCTTCTAATGGCGATCGTTCGGAAAACGGTGATTATATCTATGGTAAAAAACGCTTAAGAGAGATAGATAGACGCATTCGTTTTTTGACTAAACGCCTTGAAACAATAGAGGTCGTTGATACTCATCTGCAGACTAACCGAAATCAGGTGTTTTTTGGTGCAACAGTCGAATATATTAATCAAGAAGGTGAGGAGTTTAAGGTTACCATCGTAGGTATTGATGAGGCTGAACCACTGGCTGGACAAATTAGTTGGATTTCACCTGTAGCACGTGCTTTGATGAAAGCGAGAGAGGGCGATATAGTCTATGTTAATACTCCTTTAGGTAAGCAGGAGCTTGAGATTCTTGAAGTGAGTTATCCTGAATACTAACTCTTTAAATTATATTTTTATTTAATTTATATAATTTGTTAGTCTGAGTACGCTACAAGCGTTATTATATTTTATCAAAGTAGGACGACCTCCCTCATTTTGAGGTAATTACGACCAGGACGGCCTGGCTTCCTTATGTTGGAGGGGCTATGCCTTGGGTCTATCTTTTTATCGCAGGATTTCTTGAGATTGTGTGGGCTTTTACGATGAAGCAATCACACGGCTTTACTCGCTTGGTACCATCTCTTGTCACACTTGTTGCGATGGTTGCGAGTTTTGGCTTACTTGCTATTGCCATGCGGTCTATTCCTCTTGGTACCGCATATACTATTTGGACAGGCATAGGAGCAGTTGGTGCTTTTTTAGTCGGTGTTATCTTTTTAGCAGAACCCATCAATAGTATGCGGATTATTGCGGCTCTGCTTATCGTGAGCGGACTGCTTCTGATGAAGCTATCTAGTAGCTAATGGGTGTGTTTAATCATATAAAATAAGGCTTGTCTTATGTATTACCACAATACTTTGCCTTTTGAATATGAATTCATTATTATGATTCAAGTGATATTGAGAATCACTCTTGATGTTCATATTTTATGGGGATATGATGACAAAATTAGCAAAACTTTTATCATTTTTTACCGCGTTGGCTGTGTCAACACAACTCATGGCCTTTGAGCTAAAGCATAGTGAGGGAACGATTAAACTCGATAGTACACCAGAGAGAATCGTCAGTTATGATCTTGCAATTGTGGATAGTTTGAACTTCTTGGGTGTTGATGTAGTTGGGATGCCTGATGTGCATTCTCGTGAAGCATTTGCTAAGTATGCAGAGGTTAAGGCGGCGGGTACTATGTTTGATCCAGATTATGCTGCTCTTGGTGAGTTAAAACCTGACCTTATTTTTGCTAGTCGTCGTACTGCTGCCAAGCAAGAAGAACTCACTAAGGTTGCGCCAGTAGCCTATTATGAGGTAAATAACTTCAAGTTTTTAGAGGATTTCAGAGCCAATAATTTAAATCTTGCTAAGGCTTTTGATAAAGAAGCAGAAGCTAAGGCAAAGATTGCTGAAATCGATGCCGATCTGGAAAAACTACAGGCATTAAATATAAATCGCACAGCAGTTTTTATGATGGTTTTTGATAATGGTCGTATTGCACCACAAGTACAAGGTGATCTTTTTGGATTTACCTATGATGCTTTTGGTTTGACTCCTGTATTAGAAGCGCGTAATCCTGATGTCCCAAGACCTCCTCGTCCTAAGCCTGGTAGCCCAGAGGCACAAGCCGCGGCTGAGGCTAGAGCCAAGCAAGTTTCTGATATCGCTAAAGCCAAGCCGGATTGGTTAGTTGTTTTTGACCGTGGCCAATTGAGTGGAGCTGAGTTAACTGCTGATAAAATGCTTAAAGAGCATCCAGAGTTAGGTAAAATTGACGCGGTAATAAATAATCAAATTATTTATATTGATCCTGCTGAGTGGTATTTGATTGTGGGCGGTTTAAATAATTTTCATAACATAGTAAAAAAATTAATTACGCAAATGCAATAAAGCATACTTAAGAAATTCTAGTTTCTGTATAGGCGACCTTATCTTAAATAAGGTCGCTTTTGCTATCTATAAGACTCTAATTATTATTATTTTGATGTGCTAATGCGGAATCCTCTTTACTTAAGTGCTTTTCATCTTAAAATAGTGCGTTAAGTATTTTCTCAATTAGTGGATATAGGTTGAATGTTAGATTTTATTCGTAAGCACCAGAAATGGATGCTGGTGTTCGTTATCATTCTTGTGGTGCCTTCTTTTGTCTTTTTAGGTGTGGCAAATTACCAAGGTATGCTATCTAATGACGCCCCCCTTGCTCAAGTCAAGGATCAAAAAATCACGCGTGACCAGTTTAATATTGAGTGGCGTGATCGCTTAAATCAATTACGAGTTCAGGCGGGCAACCAGTTTGATGTTAGTCAGGTAGATGTGCCACAGAATCGCCGCTCTTTTCTTGACCAGTTAATTAATAGCCGTGTTTTGCATGAGCAAGTCGTTGCAAAACATTATAGCGCTACAGATGAGATGGTCACACAGGCAATTGCCCAAGATCCTCAGTTCCACGATGAGGGACGTTTTAGTGTTGAAAAGTACAGTGAATTCTTACAGCGTGTAGGTATTGATGCCGGGATGTATGAAAATAGCGTTAGATATAGCCTAGCTATTGAGCAAGTCGCCGAACCGGTTAAGCAGTCTTTGACCTTAGCAAAACAAGTAGAAGATGCTGTTTTATCCTCTCTTTTGCAAGAGCGTTCGGTTCGCTTAAGATTGTTTGAGGCTTCTACCTATTTTGCTGAAAATGAACCTACCGAAGAAGAAGCACAAGCTTGGTATGAAGAAAATAAGCAAAGTCTTGAGTTAGCAAGTCATGTTGATGCGCAGTATGTCATTCTCAATGAAGAAGCTGCGGTGCGTGCTGTACCTGTTCCTACAGATACTGAGCTCGAGCAGTATTATGAGTCAAATAAATCCCGCTATACCCGTATTGAGCGCCGCTCTATTAATCATATTCAATTAAATATCCCTACGGGTGCTACTGCTGAAGAAATCCAACAAATTGAACAAAGTGCTGAGGAAATTAAGCAACAAGCTGCAGCTGAACCGACTTTATTCGCTGACTTAGCCCAAGAGCATTCCGATGATGTGGGTACTAAGCAATTAGGTGGACGTTTGGGTGTTGTAGCTAAAGGCGATATTCCCGAGTTCGATGAGGTTGCCTTCACTCCGACTGAAGAGGGTGTATATGGTCCGATTCGTTTAGGCAATGCCTTACATATTATCCAAGTTGACCATATTGAGGCAGGTGAGGTTAAGTCTTTTGCCGAGGTTCGTGATAGTTTAGTTGATGAGGTTAGATTGCAAGTTGCTTCTGACCGTTTTGCAGAGTTATCAAGTGAGTTAGTACTTTTAGCCAATGATGCGCATCAAAGTCTTGAGGATATCTCCAGTCGTCTTGAGTTGCCAATTCAAACCGTTGAAGGGATTACTCAAGCAGGTGTCTTAGATCAATCACAAGATGCAGAGGGCGTCGCTATCTTCAGTGATAACCCACAAGTCAGAGAGGCTTTATTTAGTCGTGAATCGCTTGAGGAGAATCGTACTTCTGGTGTGCTTGAGTTATCTCCAACAGAATTAGTGGTAGTGAAGGCAGTAAACCATACACCAGCTTATATTCCTGAGTTTGAAGCAGTTAAAGAGAATGTTTTTGCAGCAGTGAGAACTGAGAAAAGTTTGGAACAGGCTAAAACAACTGCTGAACAAGTTCAAGCAAGCTTAATAAGTGGTGAGGTTACTTCTTTAACTGATTTTGAAGAAGCGATTACTGTGAGCCGCTTGATGGGTAATTTACCACAAGGCTTGTTAGATGCCATCATGTCTGCGCCAGCTGATAACTTGCCAAGCTATACTTCTTTTTGGATTCCTCAGGGTTATGTTTTAGCGCGTATTGAATCAGTTAGTGAACCCGAAGAGGAGCTAAAACAAGGACTTAAATTACAACTTGAACAGTTGCTTTTGACTGGTCCACGGACTGAGATCGAAAGACAGCTACTTTATACGCTTAGAGATGGTATGAAAGTAAAAATCTTTGATGAGAGTGAGCGTGTAATTAACGATGTTGGCATGAACTAATTAGCTAGTCCTCAATAAAGGGGGTAAGTTCATATTAAGAGTGAATTTAACCCCTTTTCTGAACTTATTAAAAAACCATGTTCAAATTTGAACATGGTTTTTTTGTTTTGAAATGCTTAGTCAGAAAATAACAGTATTTATCTTACTGGTTCTTGATACGAGTAATTCGGCGTACCGCTTTATTGGTGCGGATTTTTCGGATTACTTTGGCTAGATGATCGCGGTCTTCAACTTGAATGGTGGCTTGAACCTTGGATATGTTCATACCACCATCTTTAGTGGTGATGTTCACGATATTAGAGTCAGCCTCAGCGATCTTGATCATCAATGCACCTAAGGCCCCTTTTTCATTATCTAAGGTGATTTCTAGACGAGTTGATAAATGTTTCGATGGGTCTTCGTCCCAAGCAACCTTGACCCAGCGTTCAGGTTCCTTATCTTTTTGTCTGATAGCAGTAGGGCAGTCGTTAGTATGTACTACGATACCGTATCCTGGACGTAAGACAGCTACAATCTGATCTCCAGGAATAGGTGTACAGCAGGGAGCCAGTTGTACGGACTGACCTTCTTTTCCTTGAATCAAGATAGTGGAGCGATAAGCGGTAGACATTTCATCTAATACTGCCGCTGTGGTTGCCAAAAGAGGGTTATCAATCAGGAAGCGTCGAGCGACAACTTGAGCTAAACGTGTACCAAGACCAATATCTAAAAACACCTCATCAATACTTTTTGCACCAGCACTGATAGCTAGCTTATACCAAATTGGATCCTCATCTTCAGGGATCTGGATGCCTAAAGCGGACATGGCCTGATGTAAGAGCTTTTCGCCAAACTTAATGGAATCGTTAGAGTTAGAACGACGTAAGTAATTACGAATTTCAGAACGTGCTCTGCCAGTACGAACAAACTCCATCCACGAGGTTTTAGGCGAGGCATTTTCATCGGTAATGACTTTGACTGTCTGTCCACTATGCAAGTGGGTGTTGATAGCCACGGCCTCACCATTAATCTCGGCCGAAACAATGTGATTGCCGATATCAGTATGGATAGCATAAGCAAAATCAACAGGCGTGGCGCCACGTGGTAAGGAAATGATTTTGCCGCGTGGGGTCAAAACAAAAACAGCATCTGGGAAAAGGTCAACTTTAACGTAGTCAAGGAACTCAGCTGAATCATGAGTTTGACTTTGTATATCTAATAGCGATTGTAACCAGCGATGTGTTTGCTGCTGAATCTCATTAAGATCAGCACCTTTGGATTTATAGATCCAATGAGATACCAGGCCTTTTTCAGCCATATTGTGCATGTCGCGGGTTCTAATTTGAAACTCGATAGCGCTGCCATGAGGCCCTACTAAGGTGGTATGTAAGGACTGATAGCCGTTGATTTTTGGAATTGCTATATAGTCTTTAAACTTACCAGGCACTGGTCGATATAACTGGTGCAATACGCCAAGGGTTAAATAACATTCGGGTAGCGTGTTAACAATAATTCTAAAACCGTGGAGGTCTAATACATCAGCAAAACTCTTTTTTTGCTCGACCATTTTGCGGTGAATGCTATGCAGTGACTTCTCTCGACCACTAATTTCTGCTTCAATGCCTTGGGCTGTCAGTGTAGAAATGACATTATCGAGAATTTTGGTTAAAACCTCTCGACGGTTACCCTTTGCTGCCATCGTGGCCTTTTCTAAAACACGATAACGGAAGGGATGTGCTGCTGATAAACATAGGTCATGGAATTCACGAACTAAGCTATTAAGACCTAGTCGGTCTGCGATAGGGGCATAAATCTCAAGCGTCTCACGAGCTACGCGTCGCCCCTTATCGGGAGTGACACCACCCAGTGTCCGCATGTTATGCAATCGGTCAGCGAGTTTAACTAAAATGACGCGTACATCTTTAGCCATGGCCAACAGCATCTTACGGAAGCTTTCAGCTTGTTGTTCGGCTTTAGAGATGAAGCGCAATTTGTCTAATTTAGTTAAACCATCAACTAATTCAGCTACATCAGCATTGAACTGTTCGGCAATTTCTTGCTTACTTACATCTTGATCTTCGATGGTGTCATGCAATAGAGCAGCAACTAGGGCATTAACATCTAGCTTCCACTCTGCACAAATTTCACAAACAGCAACAGGGTGAGTAATGTAGGGTAAACCGCTGTCACGCATCTGCCCTAAGTGGGCTTTATCAGCAAAATGATAAGCGCGAACAACGGTATCTATATCCTCGTCAGAGAGGTAAAGACTGGTTTTTTGAAGTAAATTATCAAGAATTCCAACTTTTGCAGGGTCCTGCTCAACTTCGCTTTGCTCATCAAGGTGGTGCGTAAGTAAGTAGTTTTGTACAGCGACTTGTAAATTTTTGCCTTTAGGCACAGTCTTGTCACGGCGTGGCGATGAGCTACGCCTAAAACGACTAAAGAAATCCGTTGCACCTTTTTTATTCATAAGCTTAATCAGTCAATTTATCGTGGACGCTGTAAAAAACTAGTTTGCGTAAGTTAATTAAACTGGAACTTTGCGAAGCATTTCTAAACCAGTTTTTTCCGCAGCAATTTCGCGTAAGGCGATGACAGTTGGTTTGTCACGATTTACTTCTACGCGAGGTTCATGACCCTGAGCGATTTCACGTGCACGATAAGTAGCCGCTAAAGTTAAATCAAAGCGGTTTTGGATGTGTTCTAAACAATCTTCAACAGTAATACGAGCCATATGTAGATACTTCTCACTAAAATCAGGTTAATAAAATTTGGCTATTTATGCCTTTAAAATTCCGTAGTTATGGAATAATTTTTCATGTTTTTTTGCTTGACTAGCAAAGCGCAAACGAGAAACAGCAATAATTTGCTGTAACTGCTGTAAAGCCGTGCTAAAGTCATCATTTATAATAACATATTCGCACTCATTGGCATGCGCGATTTCCTCTGCGGCCGCATGTACACGACGCTCGATAACCTCTTGGCTGTCTTGGCCACGCTTATTTAAGCGTTCTTTTAAAATTTCAAT
>JAAYRZ010000003.1 GCA_012518515.1 Alcaligenaceae bacterium | reverse complement strand
GAGCAGTCTTTAAAGTGTGAAAATAAATTGAGTAGTCGGAGGGCGTCACTGATGTGCCACCTCCAACTTGGGAGTATGAGAGCTGTATACGCTACTAAGAAGTAGCGCGATGACGGATTAACCTATCAGGGCGGAGTAAGTGTCATATCTAGTTGAAAATTCAATTGTTTTTTACAAAATTGAGCCGTTAGTATAACTGATGGGACTTAAATAATCAGGAGTTGACTTGAAGTGATGCCGAAACGCTCACTTATTTGGCGGTGAGTATATTAGTGAAACTCATATGAGTAAAAACACTGCTAGTACAAATACGGCTATCTGAGGCTTAGGAGCTCACGTATCATTAGCTCTAAGTAATTTGTAAAAAGAATTTGAGGTAGCTTATGAGTGATTTGCGCTTGTCTATTAATTTGGTGCTTAATGATGAGCTGCAAAGTGCAGCCGAGCCTTATCTTACAAAAAATATTACACCGACGATGGTACAAACCGCCATTGAGCGTTTAGCCCGTTATGCGCCTTTATTAGCCTATTTATTTCCCGAGCTTGAAAAATCTCAAGGTATTATTGAATCACCTTTAATGCCCTTGAGTGCTTTTGATGGCTACGGACCAGCTGCTGGCTTTTGGCTCAAGGGGGACCATGCCTTGGCGGTGGCAGGTTCAGTCAAGGCGCGAGGGGGGATTCATGAGGTGTTGGAGCTAGTAGATCAGTTAAGCGATAAGTACTGCCTGATGCCTAATAACTCCGTGATTGACTTGCTCTCGGAGCGTTCTCTGGAAGTTTTGGGACGTTATAAGGTAACGGTAGGGTCGACCGGTAATCTCGGCATGAGTGTTGGCATTATTACCGCTGCTTTAGGTATGCAAGCGGTTGTCCATATGTCAATTGAAGCTAAGGAGTGGAAAAAGCAGCGTTTGCGTGAACGTGGTGTAGTGGTGATAGAGCATGATGGTGATTATGCTGAGGCGGTAGAGCAGGGACGTAAAGAAGGGTTGGCAGATGCGTTTAATCACTTTGTTGATGATGAGCAATCACTTTCTTTGTTCTGTGGCTATGCTGTTGCCGGTAGTCGTCTCAAGGCTCAGGTGAAGGAGCTAGGTATTAGGGTTGATGGTGAGCACCCATTATTTGTGTATATTCCCTGTGGTGTGGGTGGCGCACCAGGCGGAATTGCTTATGGTCTGAAGCAGGAATTTGGCGATCATGTACATGTCTTTTTTGTTGAGCCTGAGGAGTCTTCTTGTTTTGCTGTACAAATGCAACATCCGGAGCGACCCAACATCAGTATTTATGATGTTGGCCAAACTAATCATACAGAGGCTGATGGCTTGGCGGTACCGGTGGCATCACAGCTGGCCGTGCAAGAAATGCGTCCACGACTGTCTGGTGTGGTAGTCATAGGTGAGGATAATTTATTACGTGATTTGTATTTGCTTAAAGAGCAAGATGGTATTCAGATAGAGCCTTCAGCCGCAGCTGCAGTGAGCGGGCCCCGAGCTATTTTTAATACAGCCGAGGGTGTGGCTTATATTGAGAAGTATCAACTTGAAGAGCATATGCTCCGAGCTAATCATATTGTCTGGGCAACGGGTGGGAGCTTTATGCCGGAGGCTGAGTTTAAGCAGTTTTGGCGACGTGGTAAAAGCATAGCGAGGGCTTGATGGTTTGAAGGGTAGGGTGTTGTAATTAAAAAAGGCTTAGCCGAATTATCTGCTCGGACTAAGCCTTTGTTGTAGCTGCTATTTAAACTGTTTTACTGAGGGTTAGGCACCTTTGCTTTTTAAAAAGTAACCTGCAAAGGTATAGCAAATAATGGTTGTGCCTATAAAGCCCAGGCCATAGATGATGCAGATAAGCAGCCAGTCAATTGGGCCGCCGGCATCGGTAAATCCTGAAGATGAAACGATGACCATCAGGATAAGTGCTAGCACGCCACCAAATAAACCAATGAATTGAGAAATGGCCAAGCGCTTAGTGGCAATGGTTTTCTCTTTGACAAGTAAAATAACAAATGCCGCTGTACCGACAATGATTATCGCCAGTAAAATCCATAGAAAAAAACCTAACATCTCTTGAAAAACGGCTAGAAAAACAATAGGGTCTAATGATTGCATGACGTATACCTCCTTATGCGCGACCGCGTAACATGCTGATATAGGTTGGTTTTAGAGCCATAGTTTTCATTACCCAACTCGTCCATAGTTCCTCCAGTGGTGCAATAATGCCCGGAAATGAAGGTACTAGATTGTCGTGATAATCAAATTCAATCAGCATGGCTCTACCTAAGCGTGTAATCATCGGACATGAGGTGTAGCCGTCGTAGAAAGCATCACTGCTTTTACCATCTAGTTCAGCAACTAAGTGAGCTACGGCAATGGGCACTTGCCACTTCACACTGGCAGCGGTTTTACCTTTGGGGACACCGGCAATATCACCCACACCGAAAATATTTGGGTAATGCTTGTGACGCAAGGTGTTGCGATCGACATCTAGCCAGCCTTCATTAGCCCAGTTGCCAGTTTGCCAAATCAGTGGACTATTTTTAACAGATTCTGGGGCGCTCATTGGTGGGATGACATTAATAAAGTCATACTCTAATTCGACCGGACCATCTGCATGCTCAAAGGTGGCGATGCGACGATCCAGATCAATGGCTTTCAGAATACGACTGTAGTTGATCTCAATGTCACGCTGTTCAAAAATCATACGTAATTTTTCATGCACAATAGGGACGCTAAATAAGGCTTGATTATTGGAGTTGTAGATTACCTTTGATTTACTGCGGGTGCCGCGACGGGTCAAGTAGTCTTCAGTAATCATGGTGTACTTTAGGGGGGCACCGGCACATTTCATTTCAGTGCCTGGACGCAGGAAGACACCGATGCCGCCTTTATTAGTAAATTCATCCATGGCCTGCCATGTCGCATGGGCTTTTTCAGGGCTGTGGTAAATACTGCCTAAGCCATTAGTACCGATACGCGATGTATCCATGCCTTCAATCGCATCATAGTTGAGTACCATGCCTGTAGCGATAAATAAGTAATCATAATCAAGACGCTGACCACTTGCAGTGACGACAGCATTTGCATCGGGGTCGAACTCCACTACAGAATCCTCAATTAATTTAACACCAGCAGGAATATACTCCGCCGTGGTGCTGGTGGGGTATTTTTCAGACTTGAGACCGGCAGCTACTAAGGTAAAACCGGGCTGATAGTAATGTGCTTTTCGAGCATCGATGATTGTAATGTCTGCACCTTCAAGCTGCCCCGCTAGGTAGTTGGCAGCAGTAAGACCAGCAGCACCAGCACCGGCGATAATAATTCGTGCGGAGGTTTTTACTTTAGGAGCCGCTTGGGCTTCCTGTGTTTTAAGGCCTAGGGTGGCAGTGCCTGTCGCTGCAGCTGAAAACTGTAAAAAAGAGCGGCGGTCTATACCGCTCATAGCTCTCTTTTTATGGTCACTCATGGATAAGTTCTCCCTGGATAATACGGTAACTAAAATTTATATTATTATTAGTTATAAGTATATTACTAAAGCATTGGATTGATCAAAGCTAAATTAATTATTACTAATTTAGATTTAACACTATCCAGGGAGGAGTGGAGTTTAGACTGGTTTTTTATAAAGAAGAGAGTTTAGTCTAAATAGCTCCAAAGCTTGACGGAGGTGAGAGTTCAACGCGTCATCCACACGCTCTTCAGGCAAGGGTTGGTTGTTATTATTGAAAAGACGGATGCGTCCTTCTTTGAGAGCATCTAGTAAGCGAGCTTTTAGTTGAGCCTGATCATGCTCACCATCCAGTAAGTCAATGACTTCTTTTTGAATAATATTAAAATGAACTGTATTGTGTCGATAGTTACTTAGATGGCCAGTCTCTTGATAAAAACGTCGCATAAGTTCTGGCATGTAGGGCCGCTCTTCAACTTCAAAAATAGGGCTTTCTGATGGTAATTGATCCCATATTTCTGAAAAGCTGCTTAGTGATAGACGATTTAAAAGATTGCTTAAACGCTGTTCGAGTTGTGGCGCATCATACTTTTTACTAGCTAACTTTAGTAGTTTTTTCTTGTCAAAAACCTCTCCTTTTAATTCTGAAATACTTTTTAGCAGTGCATAGTCAGCATCGTTATAGGTAGTGACAGGTCGATTATTATTAAATATAAAACGGCGGCCTGGTTGCTTTAGTGCCGGCGCTTCTGTGCCTTGGCCTACGGCAACATTGCCCGCATGAGCTGTTGTCTGGTTTTCAGCAACGACTGTTTCGACGCTTTGTTGCTCTTCAACACATGAGTTAACCGAGTAGTGCAGTTGATCAAAAACCTCAATTGGGAGCTTACGCTTAATGGATGCGGCGGCGGATTGATGGACAATTAATGACTTGCGAAACTGACGGAAATAGAGAAAATCCATGTACTGTTCAAGCATGACTTGGTTGCTTTGGCTTGCTTGTATTAGCTCTTTTACCTTATCTTCCGGTAGATCCTGTATAAAACTGACGGCAGGTTCTGCATCGGCTAAATAGGTCAAATCATGAGCGGCTAGCTTTTCTGCAAAGTCTAGAAAATAGCATGGTTGATTTACTGGCTCCAGAAACTCATGTACTAAATAGGAGTCTGCTTTGTTTTTAAGGCCTTCCCAAGGCGCATCAATCATCTGGCGAATACCGCTTTGTTCATGACTTAAGTTACGAATAAACTCAACGATGGCACGACCTTGGGCCATACGTTCTTGAGGCTTATGATTGCTCATCTCACGGGTATGGTAGAGCATCATGTCACGAATAATTTCCAGACGCTTCCAGCCAGGGTACACGTTATAGCTTACATAGGCTACGCCATTGGGTTTAAGGT
>JAAYRZ010000056.1 GCA_012518515.1 Alcaligenaceae bacterium | reverse complement strand
TTTTCTTGCTTGGAACAAAACCGGCAAAGGCAAAGCTCGGCTTCTCATCAGTCGTAAAGCCGCTTGCCATCAATGCTGTTATAACGGCTGATGCGCCTGGGATAGGACAAACCTTAAAACCGGCTTCATGCACCTTAGCAACAACCTTTGACCCCGGATCACTGACTGCCGGAGCACCCGCATCAGAAACAAGAGCCACCCTTTTCCCCTGTGCTAACAACTCGATTAATCTCTCAGCCACAGCAGATTCATTATGCTGGTGTGCTGCAATTAACGGCTTATGAATTGAATAGGCATTTAACAGCACCTGCGTAGAACGGGTGTCCTCACAAGCAATGGCATCTACCATTTGCAAAACATAAAGGGCACGCTGAGAAATATCGGCTAAATTACCGATAGGTGTAGCCACCACATAAAGACAAGATGAAGGCCAATGCTGGCGCTGCAAACGTTCATGCTGCATCACCTCAATCAACGATGAATCTCTATCAGTACTAATACAGTCTATGGTAGATGGACAATTTGATCCGTCTTTGCTCATTTTCACTTTCCCCCA
This sequence comes from Alcaligenaceae bacterium, assembly GCA_012518515.1. Lineage (GTDB taxonomy): Bacteria > Pseudomonadota > Gammaproteobacteria > Burkholderiales > Burkholderiaceae_B > Oligella. Next base: position 6,497 of record JAAYRZ010000056.1, on the reverse strand, counting down.
ACTAAGATAAAGATTTTAACCCTTAGCCTAAAACAAAGTGAACTATTGATGAAAAATGACAAGACAAAAATTGATATTAAATCCACTACGCTTAAAAATACGATGAACCGTATCCAGACAGAACAAGAAACAGTTTTTGCCTTAGCAGCAAGCCAATCTCTACGACGACCTTATGGCCATTATGGTAAAAACCGTAAAAAATCAAAATCACTGAGTCACAATATTTCGACTAGTACTCAACTTTCCGCCTCTCAGGCCCAAGGTCAAAAACATGAGCAACAAGCCATTGCTTTGTTACAGAGTAAAGGCATGATTTTAATTGCTAAAAACCTGCGCTGCAAAATGGGTGAAATCGATTGCGTAATGCTACATCAAAACACGCTCGTCTTTGTCGAGGTAAGACAACGAAGCCATGACCATTTTGGTGATGCTGCCACTAGTATTAATCAACAGAAACAACGCAAAATAAAACAAAGTGCTGCTTATTTTCTACCACAATTATGTCGACAACTACGTCTTACAGAAGCCCCCCACTGCCGCTTTGATGTCATTACCTTTGATGGCAAAGAAAAGAGCTTTCAATGGCTTGTCAATGCCTTTGACTGAATTGCCCGATGAAACTCGAATCAGTGATAGTAAAACTAAACTTTCGGCTATGATATTAGTCTAACGTTCTGAACACATATCAACATAGTTTAAAAATGAGCATCTTAAATCGCATCGAACAGCACTTCCTAGACAATGCCGCCCTTGTTGAAGCAAGCCTAAAAGCACTGGCAATCCCCTTACAGCAGGGTATTGACCTGATGTTCCACACCATCAGTAATAACGGCAAGGTACTAGCCTGCGGTAACGGAGGTTCAGCAGCCGATGCACAGCACTTTATCGCTGAACTAGTCGGACGTTTCGAGCGCGAACGCTTCCCTTTAGCTGGCGTTGCACTCAATACTGATACATCTATCTTAACCGCCGTAGGTAACGACTACGGCTACGATCAAATCTTCGAACGTCAAGTACGCGCTTTAGCTCAACCAGCCGATTTACTTGTGGCCATCTCAACCAGTGGTAACTCAGCCAACGTTATCCGCGCTATCGAAGCTGCAAAAGAGTATGATATTCCCATCATTGCTCTGACTGGCAGAGGCGGCGGAACTATTGGAGAGATGCTGACATCTAACGATATCCATCTCTGCGTACCTCATGACCGCACGATGAGAGTTCAAGAGATCCATATTTTGCTTTTACATGTTTTATGTGATGGCCTTGATGCGGCCATTCTTGGAGATTAAAGGATGTTATCCACTTCCATTTCAAAGACTCAACAAGTCAAACTATCCGCTACTAGTAAATCGCGTCAATTTTTAGTGATCGGCGCCATTACAACCTCCTTATTATTATCGGCTTGTGTACCACTAGTGGTTGGCGGCGTAGCGACCGGTGTTGCCACAGTAGTTAGCGACCGTCGTCCGGCAAGTATGCAAGCTAACGACAAAAAAATCAGTGTTTATGCAGAGAGCAAGGCTGCTGGCGTCGTTCCGCCCAATACCTCCAGAGTTAATGCTATGACCTTTAATCACCGTGTTTTATTAACTGGTGAGTTAGCCTCCGAGGAGCATAAACGCCTGGTAGAACAGGAAGTACGTGAGATTGACGATGTTAAGGCTGTTGTTAATCAGATTAAAATCGGCCCAGTTGCCAATTTTTCAACGCGCAGCAACGATACTTGGATTAGCACCAAGGTTAAGACTGACATGCTAGCCACCTCTGGAGTACCTAGCGGCACCATACTGACAACAACCTCTCAAGGCACTGTTTATCTGATGGGTCAGGTCACCGCTCAGGAAGCAGATGCGGCTGCAAATGCAGCTGCTGGAGTCGAAGGCGTCAAGGCTGTTGTTAAAGTCTTTGATATTGCAAGTACCGATGCCAGAATTTCTCCAACTGATCAAAGCACAAGTAGCCCGTCCACTAGCTCAAACAACACTAGCAACACATCTAGTAGCGGCACCCAGACTTTCCCCTTAGCTAACTAGAATTTTTGTTTAGTTTCAACACAAGTTATATTAATAAGATGAAGAAAAAATTTATTCCTATTATCGCCGTAGCGGTTATCGCCGCTTTAGGCTTTTTTACCTATAACACTGTTTTTTCCTCCAAATCGGCACCGCAGGTAACGTTCAACTCAATTGATGGCCGTCAATTTGAGACAAGTGATCTCTTGGGCAAGGTCACCATGTTCAAATTCTGGGCCACAGATTGCGTAACTTGCATGCGTCAGATGCCTGACACTGTTGCGCATTATGCCAAATATAAAGATCAGGGCTACGACACGGTAGCAGTTGCTATGAAGCATGACAAGGTAGATGCTATTCAACGCTTAATTGATGAGCGTGGCTATGAATTTACTATTGTCCATGATGCTGACGGTGCCATTGCAGAAGCCTTTGGTGAGGTACGCTTTACCCCGGTTGCCTTTTTAGTCGATCGCAAAGGTCAAATTATCAAAAGCTACATCGGCGATTACGATACTAGCTTATTTATTGAAGACCTAGAAAAGGCCTTGGCACAAAGCTAAGCATGACAATAGTAACTATCATTTTTAACAACAATTACTAGAGACTCCAATGACTGACACAAGCATCACCCCGGCTATCAAGGCAGAGATCATTTCTGAATCAATGCCTTATATTCGTCGTTTTCATGGTAAGACCATCGTTATCAAGTTTGGTGGCAATGCCATGATTGATGAGCATTTACAAAAAACCTTTGCTCACGATGTTGCGCTTCTTAAATTAATCGGTCTTAATCCCATCGTAGTTCATGGTGGCGGGCCGCAAATCGATAAAGCACTTAAGCGATTAGGCAAGGAAGGCACTTTCTTACAAGGTATGCGAGTCACCGATGCAGAAACTATGGAAGTGGTTGAGTGGGTCTTGGGCGGTCAGGTTCAGCAAGATATTGTCATGATGATCAATCAAGCCGGCGGCAAAGCAGTCGGCCTCACTGGTAAGGATGGTGGCCTGATCAAAGCCAAGAAAAAACTGATGGAAAACTTGGAAGACCCGAGCACTCCTTTGGATATCGGCTTTGTAGGCGATATCCAGTCAATCGATCCTTCCGTCATTAAAGTCTTACAAAACGATCAGTTCATCCCTGTGATTAGCCCAATTGCTTATAACGAAGAAGACAATGCAGTCTACAACATTAATGCCGATCTAGTCGCTGGTCGTATCGCTCAAGTTTTAATGGCTGAAAAGCTAGTTTTGTTAACTAATATCCCCGGAGTTCTAGATAAAGAAAAGCAATTAATTAGACGTCTTAATACGAAAAGCATTAATGAACTGATTGATGATGGCACTATTTCTGGCGGTATGCTACCTAAGCTTTCTGGTGCACTAGAGGCTGCTAATGCCGGCGTCAACTCGGTCCACATTATTGATGGACGAGTTCCACACAGCCTTCTACTCGAAATCCTGACCAACGAAGGCGTGGGCACCATGATCACGGTATAACCAGAGACACATGAGCAGTAGTCGCTTTATCAAACCCCTACAAGCTAAAAGCCATGCCTACCGCGCGAAGAAGTCACCCTCTTCGCGCGTCTGGTTTTTTGACTTAGACAATACGATACATGACGCCTCGCACGCTATTTTTGAGCAAATAAGTATTGGCATGGTTGATGCCGTCATGCAGCATATGCAGCTAGATCGTGTAGCCGCTAAGGAACTTTGCGAGCTTTACTGGAAGCGTTACGGCGCTACAATGATTGGTATGCAAAAACACCACCAAATGGATCCAGAAAAATTTTTGCTAGATTCACACGGCTTCGATGTTATTCAACATATGAAGTTTGAGCATCACCTGCCCGCCCTCTTTGATGCAGTTCCTGGTACCAAGTATATATTGACCAATGCACCCGAACACTACGCCATGCAAGTACTGGAAGGCTTAAATATCACGCAATGCTTTGCCGGTATCTGTGCAGTTAATCACATGGTCGTTCTTGGTAAATATAAACCTAAGCCCGCACCCAGCTTACTCCGCCAATTACAAGCAAGTATGGGACTGCAAGCAGAGCAATGCATATTAGTTGAAGATACATTGGCTAATTTAAAATCAGCAAAAAAAGAAGGATGGCAAACAGCTTATATTTACCATCCTGATACTCCCTTTGGCCCTAAACGAACCGTTCGACCTGCTTATGTGGACTTACGGGTTCGTTCACTCTCAGAGCTACTAAGACACCCTTTTGCACAAGGCTAAACTAAGTAAATCATCACTAAGACGACTTTTCATTCATCATACTAGTTAAGCGCTTAGCATCTGCAAAACCATTAATACGTTTACCATTATCAAATAAAATCGCCGGTGTACCTGATACATTAGAAGCCTGCATCAACTCGAGAATTTCATTGAAAGGTGGCTCACAGTCAGCTTGCTCTCCCGGGGCGATATTATTAGCCATCCAATCTTGCCAAGCACTAACTGGCTCGTCGGCACAGAGAATATTACGTGATTTAACAAAAGAATCTGCGCTCAAAATAGGGGTCACAAAGGTATACACTGTCACGTCCATTTGCTCAAACTCTGCTTGTAGTCTTTTGCACCAAGGACAATTCGGGTCTTCAAACGTCACCAGACGATTTTCACCTGAGCCATAAGTTGCTTTAAGCGCTAAATCTAAAGGCAAAGAATCAATGTCGACACGATTCATCTCCTCTAGGCTCAACTCCGTTAGATTAGTCTTTTGCTCTAGATCATAGAGTTGACCACTAAAAATAACGAACTCACCATCTGCATCCGTATAGACAATATTACCTTGAACCCGCACCTCATAAAGGTTATCAAAAGGAGTTTTATTGACCTCAACGATTGGCAAATTAATGCGTTTCGATAAGTTTTCTTTAATGGATTCTTCTACTGTCTGTGCCATAGCAGCTTGAGTAATTAATAAACTCAAACTACTCAAGGCAAAGCAAGTGGTTTTTTTTAACATAGATATAACACGATGCGACACAGTAACTCCTCTCCAATTACTTAATCAAAGCTTAAAACAAAATAAGTCAAATTTAATCTGGACCTAATTATGACAGGAACAAAATAATGTTAGTTCCCAGCTGCTGAGCGTACAAGGTATCTTTTTAAAAATGGCATCTTATCAACCAACTTAAGACCGGTATTACGAGCCATAGCCACCATAGGTGAGTTAATGGCAAATAATCGATATAAACCATCTGTAGCAAAGCGCATATTAAAAATAGCCTCAGCACGTCGGTGCTTATAGCGCTGTAACAAACGCCAATCATTGAGGTCACGAACCGACTCACGCTCAATAAGGACATCACACAGGGTCTCTACGTCGCCTAGGCCCAGATTAAGTCCTTGACCCGCCAATGGATGAACACGGTGTGCTGCATCACCCACCAAAGCAACGCCCGGACCAACCATGCCTGAGCTTTCTAAAGTCAATGGAAAGCCGAACATCCTGCTACGCAACTTAACTTCACCTAGACGCCTTTGAGCAATAGAATTTAAAGCAGCGGGTAGGCGCTGCGCTAATTCCTCAGGTGACATTGCTTGATACTTAGCTGCGATATGCTGAGGAGCAGACCACACCATAGAAACCTGATGACCGTCAGAAGTATCAGGTAAAGGCAAAAAGGCTAGTACCCCAAAATCACCAAACCACTGGATTGCTGTATCCAAATGAGGCTTTTCAACGGTTAATTGAGCAACTAGGCCATTATCTCCATACGCCTTAGACTCATGTCGAATACTGCACGTCTGCCGTACTGTAGAACGAGCGCCGTCAGCACCAATTAGCAGTTTTGTCTGTAGCTGCTGACCTGACTCACAGTCAATCTGTCCAGCCCATTGCTCATAGGACTTAAACTTATCATCAACCCAAGGTACACCATAAACTTTAAGTGCATTAAAGAGTGCATTTTCAATCTCACCCGATTCAACAATATAGGCCAACTCAAGCATTTGTGACTGATTTGCATCAAGCACTATCACACCATCAAGGTCACCATGCACCTCCATCTGACGTACTGGATTACGTCGTTCATCAGGCATCATGGACCAAATCCCTAAGCTCTCTAAAAACTGCTGACTAGCAAGAGAAATAGCATAAATCCTCGGGTGATACTGCTCACCAAGACTATGTTGAACTTGAGTTTTAGGTGCTAAAATTGCAACCTTAAACTGATTTTTAGCTAATTGTAAAGCGGCAGCCATACCCACGATACCGGCGCCACAAACTACTACATCATAAACTGCGTTGTTAGTACTAATCATCTTGCGTTAGGCTCCCCCATACCGACTGGCCATAAAACCCAAACCTGGGTATCCTGCTTCATTCGTCCAGCAAGCTCACCAGCCTCATCACCACTACCCCAGAAAAAGTCAATGCGACCAGCTCCTTTAATAGCACCTCCAGTATCCTGTGCCACCACTACCTTTTCTAAAGGTGTATTACTTGACGGATAAGTCGT
>JAAYRZ010000055.1 GCA_012518515.1 Alcaligenaceae bacterium | reverse complement strand
TCCAACACCGCTGCTTTTACAGCATACGCTAAAAATGCCTTTAATGATGATGAGCAAATTAGATTAGCGCAGTTTTGTGAGCATATTCATGCTCGACAAGCAAAGTTCATTTTAAGTAATTCAGATCCTAAAAATACCGCAGAAAACGATAATTTCTTTGATGAGCTTTATCGTGATTATAAATTGTTGAGGATTAATGCCAGTCGTACCATCTCTGCTAGTGCCAAAGGCAGGGCTAAGGTATCAGAGATTTTAGTGGTAGGGGATTAAAAAAACCGTTGCAGTCGATAGATAGAATGCAACGGTTTTTTTAGGTCTTGCTGAGCTTATGCGGCATCTCGGTGATAGTGACGTAAGGCGTGTTCTCGACGACGTCCTTCACTATAAGCAGAGACGCGTTTTAAATAGCCAATGACCCGAGTGCCATAATCAATATCACTTGAACCGCAACTACCGCATGATTGTAAAGTGCGTTTATCAATGTGGTTGCAGTCATTGCAAATAGTGATTTTGACATTAATGCAGAAGTAATTACAACCCGTGCGAGCTGCAATATCGAAGAGTGAGCGATAGCCTTGTTGGGTTAGAGCTTCATCCATATTGAGATGAAGGGCAGAGCCACCATCTAGCCAGTCTACTAATTCACTACCATGTAATAGTAGTTTATCGAGCGCATTAACACTTTCGTCTTCGACTGGATAAAAGTAAGAGTTGTAGCATTCACGCTCAACCCGATAACCATCGTCGCTATCCCATTTTGCATTTTTCACGCCTAAGTTTTCTGCGGGAACGAATTCGGTGTTAAAACGTACCCCATAATGGGCTGATGCTTTTTTATTGGCATCAAAGATGGTTTTCAAGCGACTTTGTACAAAATTAATATATTCTGGGTTGTAGCTTGCTTCAATGCCTTGAGATTCAGCTGCTTCAACCATGCCGTTAATACCAATAGTAAGGAATTGCTTATCTAGGGTAATAAAGCCAGCATCATAAACAGACAGCATGCCAGCCTCGAGGTAGTCTTCCATTAATTTACGGTAGGCGTATTGGTAGCGGTGGATTTTATCTACCTCACTGGCCAAATCTCGACCATCTTGCTCTAAGCGATTCATATTAATAGTAATCACATTAATTGAGCCGGTGGCGACACCACCCGCACCTAAAGTATAAGAGAAGGTATGGTCATCGATCTCGTTACGCAAACGGCAGCAAGAAGCAAGCGAGTCGGGGTTGTCTGATAAGTAGATAAAAAAGGAGTTGCCCTCGGATAATTCCTTAGCTAGTCCATCAGCAAATTGCTCATCTTTACATTTACCGTCTTCCGTCAGCATAGCGGCAGTAACAACAGGGAAAGTAAGAATAGATTTGGTGCGCTCCTGATTAAACCAAGTTAGGAAAAAATCCTGCAGGCGCGCGACACTTTCCCAAACGGGTTTACTAAAATCCGGAAAAACGAAATTACCAAACATGGCATCAAAATAATATTTGTCGTAAACAGAAATATTCCAGAAGACACTTTGATAGCCACGAGCAGCTGCCGGTTGGTTAATACTATAGACGACATGTTGTAAGTGGTTAGCTATTTCCTTCGGATGTGTTTCCAGATAATTATCTCCATAGTCTAGGCGCGCAAAGTAATCAAAGTAATTTAAAAACTCCACAGTCGCCACGGCACCAGCAAACTGTGCACTAATCGCAAAGACTAGATTGACAAAAGAACCACAAAAGGAGTCAAGATGTTTAGGTGCTTTGGACTCGCCGCCTATCTTGGTTAAACCGTCGTGTAAAAAAGGGTAAAGAGTGACTGAAACACAATAAGGCTTTAAGCTAGTTTCATCGTGTACATAGATTTCATGCGCTTCAATCTGACGGATATACTCATTAGCCAGTTCCTCATCAAAGATTTCCTTAATCTTGGCGCTTACTTGAGCACGGTTAATTTGTACTAGGAAGTCTTTAAGTAGTTCAGTCTCCATAGTGGCGATATTTTTATGAGTGACGTTGGCATTGGCATCCATAGTGGAGCCGTCGGCAGCGTTTTGAGCAGAGATGTAATTCCGCATAAAATCAAGCTTAGCGCTGATTTGAGTTGGAGTCAGGCGTATCATTTCAGGTTCCTTCTATTTAAGTAGTGCGTTTAAAAGGTTTGGTTTTAATAAAATAGGTGGTTTAGTACGGCACCAGTTCGCTGGTCTATAAAGCGTTGGTTGGTATTTGGATTATCTAATCCACCTAACTCAGCAATCCAAGGACCGACTTTTAAGTAGTCCAGATAAGGAAGTAGCTCAGTAGGCACTTCCTCTTTTTCTAGGCCTGTATATAAACAGGTTTTTAAATTAGCTTCCTGGGCGAGTCTTAGGTAGGGCAATAACTGTTCAGATTGCCACTCACCCCCCATAAACAACACACAAGTAATTAGATTTTGATATTGCACTAAGCGTTGACGGAAGTAATCAGGACTTAATTGTTTACCCGTACCTAGCTTCCAGGTGTCAGCACTATGGCAGCCTTTACAGCGCAGAGGGCAGCCCGTGAACTGATAGGCGAGCGATACTTCGCCGGGAACTTCTATCCAGACGACCTCTTCGTGAAGGTATCTTAATTTTTGCATATCACTATATCTTGTGGTTTTATTTTGTATAAACACTACATATTGTGTTTTATAGATTATTGCCAAGGGTGAAAATAAAAACAAGAAGGGAGTGTTATGCTATTGATCTAGATCAAAGTGGAGGTGATGGTGGTTAATTTGCACAGTATAGAGAAAGGCTGCAGCTGAAGAAGCAGTAAAAAATGATGTGGTTAAAAAGCCTTAGTAGGTGATTGTGTGTGTTTTTGCAACACAGTATTTATAGTAAATG
>JAAYRZ010000054.1 GCA_012518515.1 Alcaligenaceae bacterium | reverse complement strand
GCATCTAATAAGGTGGTTTTGCCGGCGCCAGTCGGTCCTGAGATAGCAAAAATACCGTTTTGCTCATATTCGGGGTGGCTAAAGTCGATTATCCATTCGCCCTCAAGCGAATTTAGGTTTTTAAAACGTAGCTCTAATAACTTCATGGTTTTTACTCAAGATCGTCGTGGTGGAGTCGGTGTAAAGCCTCTTGATAGGTAGCTAGTAGTTCAAGTTGCTGCTCTTCGGGAATGTTTTGACGCTCTAAAAGCCGCTTAAAAACATCATCGACACTTAACTCCTCAAGGGTTTCCAGTTCCTTTTCACTTTGTAAATACTGTTGTTGACGTTGATGATTGATTAGCTTCAGTATTTCGATCTGAGAGTCTTTGATTAGCTCCATTAGCGTGGCACGTAAGTTAGGTTGCAATTCATCACTTGCATAAGTGACTTCAAGCCAAATGGATTCATTGAGTGATTTTAACGCTTCAATTTGTGAGCGTAGTTGCTTTAAATCACCAGAGATTTTGTCTAATCGCTGAAAGCGGGGGACCTCAATTTCCTGTATTTGCGCTTGATGTGCTTCGTCAAAGTCGACGATTAATACCTTTTTAGGGCGTGTTATTTCATCAAAGCACATGGGTAGTGGACTACCGCTATAGCGGATATGCTCCAAACCACCCACCTTTTGATGCTGATGAATATGTCCTAGGGCGACATAATTAAAATCTGGACTAAATAAATCTGTTTTTAATTGCCCTAAGGTGCCGACATATAAATCACGTACGCCATCACCCTCGGTGGTTAATCCTCCGGTCATAAATAAATGACCGGTCGCTATCATAGGCACCTGATACTGCTCAGCTAATTGCTTGGCATAGTCTGCAACTTCTTGATAGTGTTGGTGGTACGCTGCAATTACGCGTTCATCTTTATCGGCGAGGCTTTCAAGTGGGACATAGCGGCGGATGTCCCTATCACTTAAAAAAGGCACTGCACAAACAATTAGACCTGCTTCACTTGCGCGATTATTGAGGACGAGCACTTCGTCCTGTATATCGTCACAGGCTTGACCCACCACATGTACATCAAGATTTTTCAGGATAGCACCGGGGGCGTTTAAAAAACTAGCCGAGTCGTGATTGCCACCAATCACAACAATGTGTTGGCAGCTTGATTGGGTGGCCGCGCGAGCAAGGAAGTTGTAATACTGATCTTGGGCAGTCACACTAGGTGTGGTGGTGTCGAAGATATCGCCAGCAATAATCAGGACCTCAATTTGGTGCTGTTCAATGCATTGCAACATCCAATCCAAAAATTGAGAAAATTCCGTATACCGTCTTTTACCCAGTAAAGAGCGGCCGAGGTGCCAGTCGGAAGTATGTAATATGCGCATGGTCTTTAGATTGTAAATGCTTCTAAGGTGATGGGCTCATTTAGTTCAGAGTAAATCAAACAATGTAAAATATAAGCCAATCGGTTAGTAATATGAATCATAGTAACAAGCTTAATCGTTGATTGAGCAGTTAATCAATTAGGAGCGATGAATGACCCAATCTAGTGATGAACGTGACGCCAAAAATTTAGAATTGGCGGAGCAGTTGGCTTTTCTTCATGAGCAAAAGACATTATTTGTTGCGAGTATTAATGCCGATGGTACGCCATTGATGAGTTATGCGCCTTTTGTTGAAAAAGAGGGTGCTTTTTATGTCTTTATCAGTTCTCTAGCAGAGCATACACCTAATTTGATTGAGCGCCCTCAAGCATCAATTATGCTGGCGACTGATGAGGCTGAAACGACTAATTTATTTGTCCGTCACCGGGTACGTTATGAGGCGAGATGTAAAGTGATTGCACGTGATACCCCACTTTTTGATGAGGTATTAAGCAGCTTAGAGGTGAGACAAGGCAAAATGGTTTCCTTACTGAGGACGTTAGGCGATTTTCATTTGATTTGTTTTGAGGCGACTGAGGGTAATTTAGTCGTGGGTGCGGGAGCCGCTTATCGTTTTAAGCCAGGCATTTTGGAATTTGAACAGGTTAAAGGCCGATAATCAGATAGAATAGCAGCAAAGGAGATGTGTAATGAAAAAAGTTGTTTTTTCGGCTCTTGCAGCAGTATCACTTAGTGCTTGTGTGCAGTTGCCGATTTATGAGCCGATGACAGAGGCCGAGATGAGTACAGTCACTTGTCGTGAGCTTTGGAAGGACTCCGAGAGGCTGACTCGTGTGATTAATAATGTGCGCTCTGAGTCTCGACTTGGTGTTCCCGAAGGGCGTAATATCGAGGTGATGGAAGCTGCACAGACGCGCCTGAATCAAGTACGTGAGTTAAGCGTACAAAATATGTGTACCTATGGTTAGGGCACTTTTATCAATTTTTGGTTTATTTAATGATTAATTATAAATTAATGGCAGTTGTTGCCGCAGCCTTTACTTTGGGGGCTTGTACGACACAAGGTGGTGAGGCTGCCGATGTGCATGGTTGTGCCGTTTCTAATCAACGTATTATTCATAGTGATGCTCAGGTAGGCCCCGGCGCAGGGAACTTCTTGAATCGCAATCGCTTGCAACGCAATGCAGACTATGAGCGCGAGCGTGCTCGTCGTCTTGATTGCGGTCAGTTTTAGTTTAGGGGCGAGCGGCGAGTACTTGCTCAACTCCTTTGTTAGCAAGTTCGTCGGCGCGTTCATTACCGGGGTCACCGCTGTGACCCTTGACCCAGAACCACTCGAGCTGGTGGCGTTTGGTTTGCTCCAACAGCTGTAGCCAGAGGTCTTTGTTTTTTACCGGTTTATTAGCTGAGTTTTTCCAGTTCTTTTTAATCCAACCAGGCATCCATTCGGTAAGGCCTTTTTTGACGTATTGAGAATCGACATATAGCTCAAGATGCCAAGACTCTTTGAAGAATTCTAGCGCCTTAATGACTGCCATCATCTCCATACGGTTATTGGTTGTGTCCAGTTCACCACCAAATAACTCATGCTCTCTACCGCTTAGTTCGGCATTTTTATATTTCATGTATACACCCCAGCCACCCGGTCCAGGATTGCCTTTACAGGCACCATCAGTCCAAATTTGTACTATGGTCTTTTTTGACATGATTTCCTCAAATTAAAAATTGTTTTTAGTTGCAATGGTCGCGGGCCTCAGCTTGGTCTTTTTCTTTTTGATAGGGACTGCGCCAACAAAGCTGGGATTAATGTGGCGTTTAGTCGCCGCAATATAAAAGATTGCACCAGCAAAAGGCCACCAACGATTACCTGCTTTATTCATGAAGGCGCACTTACTTAACCATTTTTCGTTCATGAATGCCGGTTCATAGCAGCCCAGCTGACCACGGTCAATTTCAAAGGAGAGTAATTGTAGCCAATCCTTGGTTTTTTTTAGGGAAATTTGCTGTTTATTAGAAATCGGTAGGTAGGGAAAGCGTGATAGCTTATTGCGTAAGCCCCACAGGCTATATGGGTTAAAACCGAAGATGACGAGTTTGCCCTCGTTAAGCAACACACGCTCGGCTTCTCGCAAGATATGATGTGGATTGTCATGCCAATCGAGAGTGAAGGGTAAAACTATTAAATCAACCGATTCATTTTCATAATCTAGGTATTTTTTTCGTCTTTCCTTTGTTTTGAGCTCTTCGGCAAAGGGTTGTGGAATCTCTGTAGGCTCTTCATAGATTTGCTCTAACTCTTTTTGAAAGGGCAACTCATCCCGTAGAGGAGGCTCTGCATCTGTTTCATTGTCCCGATCATCAAGCTGATCGACTTGATCTTGAGTTAGAATGACTTTGCTTCGAATATGGTTTTTGCTCAGCAGATTAGATGACTCCAGACCCAGTTGTAGGGCGGTATAGCCAAACACATTGACTAAGGAGTCGTCAGCTCTTTGTTGGATCCAGTCAGCAGCTAATTTGCCCATGGGCGTGCTGAGCCATTCATCAAGAGAGATTTGGTTGATTGATTGTTTCTGCACACTAGTCTTTATATTCAAATAGTCAGGAGGGATTTATGAATACCGAGATTTATCCAATACCCGCGTTTAATGATAATTATATCTGGATTGTTCGACAAGGTGATAACGCGATAGTAATTGACCCTGGTCAGTCAGAGCCGGTGATCACTGATTTGACAAGCAAGGGATTAAGTTTACAAGCCATTTTAATTACGCATCATCATGATGATCATACCGGTGGTGTTCGAGACTTGGTTGAACGATACGGGGCACGAGTTTATGGTCCGGCCGTTGAGACAAGACCCATTCCATGCCTTAATGAGGGACTTGAAGAAGGCGATCGCTTTACTGTGGATGGTTTGTCACCAGAATTTCAGGTGCTTGAGGTTCCAGGACACACCATGGGGCATATTGCATTCACGACAGTGATTAATGAGAGTCAAGCTGTTCTATTTTGTGGTGACACCTTATTTTCCTGTGGTTGTGGTCGGCTATTTGAAGGAGATTCTAGCTTAATGCTGCAAAGTATTGATAAATTTAGTAATTTGTCGCAAAATACTCATGTGTATTGTGCTCATGAATACACCTTAAGTAATATTTCTTGGGCACTTACCGTTGAACCTGATAACAAAGCGTTGCAGGATTGGTCGCGTCGGGCACTTGAACTGAGAGCGCAAGACTCGCCGACATTGCCGACGACTATCGCACAAGAACTGGAGACTAACCCCTTTATGAGGGTGCGAGAGCCGTCAGTGATAAAAGCAGCTCAGTCGTATGTTGGGACTGAGTTAAATGAAGCTGAGGCGGTTTTTGCTGCCTTGCGTGAATGGAAAAATAATGCTTAGCTTAAATATTTTTTAAGCTCTGTAGGGTCTTTTTTTGACTTATAATACTTAACAATTTTTTTCATTCATCTCATGAATCAACTTAAAAGCAAGGTCTTATGATTACGAGATTATTAGTTTGTGCTTTATTAGCGACTACCGCCATCATTAGCGGCTGCTCATCAACGGGCGGAAATCTGAAAAGCAGCTCGGCTATGTCCGGTCAATACAATGATGTGTGGGATCGTATTCGTGCAGGTTACGGCATGCCTGATTTAAAGGATAGTCGCGTTGATTACTGGGTAAATTATTATTCTAAGCGCCCGGGCTCAGTGCAGACGATGGCTAATCGTTCCAGCAAGTATATTCACTATGTGACGACGGAGCTTCAAAAGCGTGGTATGCCAACCGAGTTGGCACTTTTGCCATTTGTCGAGAGTGCATATAACACGACTGCCTTATCGCGTGTGAAGGCTTCTGGTCTTTGGCAGTTCATGCCAGCGACTGGTACTGATTTTAATTTAACGCAAAACTGGTGGCGTGATGAGCGTCGTGACCCTGTGAACTCGACTCAGGCAGCGATTAATTATCTAGCATATTTATATAATTTTCAGGGTAATGACTGGCATCTAGCGTTAGCTTCCTATAACTGGGGTCAGGGCTCTGTGAAACGTGCACGTGAGCGTAATGCCGCTAATGGCCGTGGCACGGATTACTTATCGTTAAAGATGCCTCAGGAAACACGGGACTATGTACCTAAGCTGATGGCATTTAAGCGTATTATCAGCAATCCAGGTAAATACGGTATCACTTTACCTGCTGTTCCTGATCAACCTTACTTTGAAGAAGTACCAAAAACAGTTGATATTGATATTGAAGTAGCAGCAAAGCTAGCAGGTATGTCTTTAGCAGAGTTCAAAGAGATGAATCCGCAGTTTCATCGACCGGTTATTTTAGCCGAGCATGGACAGCGTATTATTATCCCTAAGGCTAACGTCGCTTCTTACAAGAAAAACTTAGCTAATTATAAGGGTAGTTTAGCTTCTTATTCAGGCTATACCCCAAGAACAGGGGAGTCCTTGGCCGATATTGCCAAGCGTCATGGGGTGGATTTAGCCTCATTGAAGCAGCTTAATGGTTATCGTAACAATCAGCATGTGGCTATTAACAGCAGAACACTTATGTTGCCCGGCAGTAGTGGCATTTCACCCGGAGCCTCACCATCGGGCATCAGAGCAACACCTCCTGCACCTGTGACACCTCAACCTCTACCAGAAGCAGCTCCAGGACCAGATATGATGTTGGCACTTATCGAGCGTACTCGTTTACCGGCTTCAGCAGTGGCTCAGCCAGCGCCGGTAGTTGCACAGAATCGTCAGACTGCGGCAGTGCCAGCAGCGCGTCCAGCGGCAGTACCTGTTCCACAGGCACCTGCTTTAGCTAGTAATAATACGAGTAGAACCAGTGGTGCTATTGACCCCCTGGCAGATCTGATTCGTGCTGATGGCTCTGTAGAAACCTCAGTGCCTGCACTGGCTTCTAATACAAATGCAGCCTCTGCTGTGGTTAATCAAAGAACCGATATAATGGCTACCGCTTCAAGTAATCCAACTGCAGCGACTTTACCTAATGTAGGAGGTAGCCAATCTTTGGCTGCTAATACAGCGAGCAATGTACAAACAAGTGGTGCGGTGGTTCAGCGAGTCAGTTGGGATGATAGTAGTACTAATAATGCGATAAGAGCTCGTACAGCGGCTTATCAACCACAAGGCGCAGCAGCCAGCGGCAGCCGTAACCCAGCGACTCACCGAGTTACTAAGGGCGAAACTTTATATTCCTTGGCACGTCGCTATAACACAAGTGTTAATGACTTGACGGCCTTAAATCATCTTGCCGCAGATGGGTTGCAAGCAGGTATGGTGCTTAGACTACCTCATTCAGGCGCAGAGGGATAAACTCCTTTTTACTGAAAATGACTGCCTAAGCTGCTAAAGCGGTTTAGGCATTTCTTGTTTATAAAAAAAGTTATAATTAATCGTTTTGGGTTACGGAAAAAATTCATGGGTATTTTAGCGAATAAACGAATTGTCTTGACAGGTTTGATTTCAAATCGTTCGATTGCCTACGGTATTGCCAAAGCTTGTCATGAGCAGGGTGCACAACTCGCCTTTACATATGCAGGCGAACGCTTTGAAGAGCGTGTTAAGGAGTTTGCCGAAGAGTTTGGCACGGATATAGTTGTCGCCTGTGATGTGTCTTCTGACGAAAGTATCGAAAATTGTGTAAAGGAGATCGCTAAGTATTGGGGTGACGGGGTGGATGCCGTAGTTCACTCGATTGGCTTTGCGCCACGAGAATCGATCGCTGGTAATTTCCTTGATGGCTATAATCGCGAAAACTTTCGCACAGCTCATGATATTTCTGCTTATAGCTTTGCTGCTTTAGCTAAGGAGTTTTTGCCATTGGTTGAAAAGCGCCAAGGCAACTTCTTAACCTTAACTTACTTAGGTGCTGAGAGAGCGATTACCCACTACAATATGATGGGTTTGGCTAAGGCTTCACTTGAAGCTAGTGTGCGTTATCTGGCTAAAGCTGTAGGCGATAAGGGTATCCGCGTCAATGCGATCTCTGCAGGTCCCATTAAGACCCTTGCTTCCGCAGGCATTAAGGATTTCAATTATATTTTTAATTTTGTCGCTGAGCATGCGCCATTGAAGCGTGGTGTTAATATCGAGGAAGTAGGTAAGTCTGCTGCTTTCTTATTATCCGATATGGCCTCAGGTATTACTGGTGAAATTCTGCATGTCGATGCGGGATTTAACGCCGTCGTGTCTGGCCTCTAGTTTAGCTAATATGTTTAAAAGCCTAGGTTGAGTTATTTTCACTTAGGCTTTTGTTTTTTAGGTGTAGTGATTATATATGCGTCAAATTGTTCTAGATACCGAAACGACGGGCATCGATGCTCATAATGGTGACCGTGTCATTGAGATTGGTTGTATTGAATTAGTTAACCGTGAGCCAACGGGCAATAATTTGCACATTTACTTTAATCCTGAGAGAGATTCTGATCCGGGCGCTCTAGCTGTGCATGGCTTGACGACTGAGTTTTTGAGCCAGTTCAACACCTTTGATCATCATGCTCAAGAAATTGCTGATTATTTAAAAGGCACTGAGTTATTAATTCATAATGCGCCTTTTGATGTGGGTTTCTTAAATGCTGAGTTTGCACGATGCAATATCAGTCCCTTAGAAGAGTTTGTCGCCAAAATCACAGATACTCTTGCGCTAGCTCGTTCCAAGTACCCTGGCCAACGTAATAGCCTTGATGCACTTTGTGACCGATTAAAAATCTCTAATGAACACCGTGTTTTACACGGCGCTTTGCTTGATGCCGAGCTGTTAGCCGATGTCTGGTTGTTCATGACCCGTGAGCAGTTTGGTTTATTAGATGCGATGCAAGAGGAGGAGTCCTCTAAGGTGGAGCGTAACCAGGCAGCTACTGGGCTTATCAGTGCGCTTAATTTACCGGTTATTAAGGCAGATACAGAGGAGTTGGCTGCACATCAAGAATATGTAGAAGTGCTGGATAAGGCGGTGGCGGGTGAGTCACTTTGGCATCGTTTTAAATAGAAAAGTTTGCTGTCATTGATTTTTTTATAAAAAAATCACTTTAAATTAGAAATAAAACAAATAAGGCTCAAATAGTTTAATTATCTATTTATTTAATCTTTTAGATGTTTATAATAGAGATACAAACTAAGTTTTATGGGTTATTTATATGAGTGAAGCATCATTTACACGGCTCAATGAAGAGTATGCAGTAGCAGCACAAATTGCGCTTGAGGATTTACAGGCAATTAGTCAAGCAGGGTTTCGTACCTTATTGATTAATCGTCCTGATGGTGAGGGTGGCCCTGCTCAGCCTACTTCTGAACAGATGATTAAAGCAGCAGAGGAGCTTGGACTCAAAGCAGTTTATTTACCCATCATTAGTGGTGGTCCGACTGAGGCTGATATTGAGGAGTTCGCAGTTGTGATCGAGGATTTGCCAAAACCAGTGTTCGCCTATTGCCGTAGTGGTAATCGTAGTGCAACGGTTTATGCCTTGGCGGCAGCCAAAGAATCTTAATAAGGAGATGTAATTATGTACAAGAAGATTTTATTACCTATCGACGGCTCTGATATTTCAGCTCAAACTGCAAATTCAGGTATTTCATTTGCTCGTCAAATTGGTGCGGAAATCGTTGTTTTAAACGTTACTCAGCCTTTCTCTACCTTAGTTGGTTTTGATGGTGTAGCAGCGTCGTATGCTATTTCAGATACTGACTATGAGGAGCTTGCTCGTAAGGAAGCAGAGGAGTACTTAAAGCCCGTATTAGATCGTGCAGAAACTGCCGGTGTGAAGGCAACTTCTTCTATTGTTTCTAATTACAATGTGGCTGATGGTATCGTTGAAGCAGCTAAAGACAATGGTTGTGACTTGATTTATATTGCAACGCACGGTCGTAGCGGCCTGTCTCGTTTACTTTTAGGTAGTGTCACTACCAAGGTAATCCAGTTAGCACCTGTATCAGTGCTAGTTTATCGTTTAGAAGGCTCTGACGAGTAGTTCTAGCTGTCAGATAATTCACAAAAGCCCATGAGTTTAGAGTCATGGGCTTTTT
>JAAYRZ010000053.1 GCA_012518515.1 Alcaligenaceae bacterium | reverse complement strand
TCTTGTAAAGATTGCAGTACAGCTAATAACTCCACACTCTGATCCCTGAGCTTCAAATATAAATTAACGAGCTCAGGGTTAACGTCAGATATAACCTTTTCTTTAAACTGAAATTGATTGCAGACGGCAAAAAACATCCCGCCGCCGCCGACAAAGGGCTCTACATATCGTTCAAAACGATTCCAGTCCAAAAACTCCTGTGACTTTTCAATAATCGTTGCTGACAATCGATATTTTCCGCCAGCCCACTTGACCACAGGTTTAGCAAGCATATTTAATTGTAATCATACATCTTATGGCAATTTTGTCTGTAAAAACTTAAGGCTATCCAGAACGGATTTATAGGCTACGCTACCATGAGATTCGCCTGGATAAACCATAAACTCGACCGCATCGCCCCCGTCTTTTAATTGTTGGAAAAGAAGTTCTGCATTACCCATCATATTGCGACTAGCTCTTCTAGCATCATCGCTAGCAACAACCCCCTCCAGCTCACCAACGGTAATCCGTACGTGTTTAATCGAGGCTAGCTGCCTATCACTCGCAAAATCCTGGATGCGTTTATTATGCCACCAGATTGAGGGGCTAGATAAAATAAAATAATTAAATAAGGAGTCTTCTTGTAATAAATCATAAAGACCATAGAGCGCACCGAAGGAGTGACCAAAAAGAGCCAAATGCTTTGAGTCAATGCGGTATTGCTCTGTTAAATAACTGATTAACTCACTTTGTAAAAAATGATAAAAACGATCAGCCTGACCAAACTTAGCTCGCTCCTCTGCTGATGCGTTACTTCGTAAAGGTGGTGTATAGTCCAGTGAACGCTGCTCGACATCTATCGGTTCATCGGCCGAATACCCCACCCCAACAATCAACAAGGATAAATTATCAACTTGAGCACGGCTACGAGCCATGGCATTAGCCATAGAAGCCACACCAGAAAAATAAGCATCCCCATCTAATACAAACAGAACTGGATAGCCGTCTTCAGGCTCATCGCCTACGACAGCTATTTGAATTCTGTAATTTCTCTCAGTCGCCTGTGATTTCAATCTGAACTCTTTAGCAAAACTTAGCCGGACCTCTTCAAGTTCGCTCCGCACCTCGAAAGTCTGCGCAGCCACTGCTGCTGATAAAGGAGCTAGAGCAACTAAGATTGAAAAAAATATTTTTCTCATCAACTTGAAGGGCCTTAAAAATAAATACTAGAAACGATAACTGATATTCGCTTTTAGCGTACGCTCTTTACCAGGAATGTTAAAGGTATTTAATGAACCAACTCGCGCATAGTATTTACGGTTCGTCAAATTATCCACATTAAGCTGTAACTTTAAATTATCAGTCGCTTGATAACTTAACATTGCGTCAATAGTAGCATAGCCAGGACCTCTAACTCCTTGAGAAGACTCAATGGAACTCATGGCATTAATCCCTGCACCCACTACAAATGCTGGTGTCACGTCATAAGTAGTCCATAAGTTAAAGGTATGACGTGGCATGAGTAAGAAAATACCGTCATCACGTACGTTTGATGCCCTTTTAATATCACTGCTTAAATAACTATAGCCGGCATGCATACGCCACTCATCCGTGATCTGACCACTCACCTCAAACTCAACCCCTTGCATGACACGCTTGCCTAAGGCTTCGTATTGTGCATTATTGCCGGGAATGCTGGTAGCTGCGTTTTCATCTTCTAAACGATAAAGTGAGAGACGAACATTTAATGCATCATAGAAGAAAGCTCCCTTATAGCCCAATTCAATTTGACTACCGTGACGTGGCTTTAAGAGCTTATTATCGGTACCAACTTCACTCTGTGGTCTATATAAAGAAGAGTAACTGGCGTAGAGGCTATTTTGAGCATCTAAGTCAACGACCAAACCACCATAAGCAGTGAGCCTTGTGTTGCTCTTTCTTTGCATATCAGTAATATCGCCAGCCTTTAACTCATGATGACCAAGACGAGCACCCACGATCACGGTCAAATAATCGAGCGGACGGAGCACCAACTTACTGTAAAGCCCCATTTCCTTTAGCTCAGTTGCCGTTTGACTCAAACTAAAGCCTGGTTTTTTATCAAAAGCTGAGCCCATGATGTCAACATACGCAATACTACCAAAATCCTGATAATGTACGGTACCTAAAGAACGAGCACGCGCTTGGTCATAATCAAAGTTTGACTGGTTATAGTCTGCTCCGATAATCCATTCATTGACTGTTGAACCTATTTTAAATGGACGACTATAGCTAGCATCCATGGCAAAACTATCCTGCTTAATCAAGGTGCCTAAGCCGGTCACATTCACCATACCTTGTGGATTCAAGGCACTACCTGCAAAAGTATAGTTTGAGTCCGCATGACGATCAGAATAGCGCATGGCCAACTTGGCAAAAGAGCCATCAGCAAAATGATGTTTTAAATCAGCAAACACATCATGGCTATACATATCAAAATCATTCCAAGGCGTACCGACAAAGGTGTGATCGGGCAATGACAATAAACTACCGTCAGCATAGGTCGGCAGACCATTCACCGGTGTAATTTGTCTACGCTGATATAAATAGCCTAAACCCAAGGTCGTTGAAGGACTAATATCCCAATCCAAGGCACCATAAAAAGTCTGGTGATGATTATTATCCTTAGCTGGTCTTGGGGATTCACCCGATGTCTGGGCTAGCACTCGACCTCGCAAGGTACCACTTTCATTTAATGGTCCAGAAATATCGCCATCAACCGTAAAATTCTTTCTACTACCAAGACCTAGATTGATAGTTCCCTGTAGCTCTTTGGTCGGACGCTTCCGCACAAAGTTAACAACACCACCCATCTCACCAGAACTATCAAACAATCCACTAGGACCACGCAAAATCTCGACTCGGTCAAACGCGATTAAATTAGGTAAGGTACCGTTAATACTTTGCATCGGTGCTGTCAGCCCGTCAATATTGTATTCATCGTACTCGTAACCACGTGCATAAACCGAGGAGCGGCCATCGTCATTACGCAGCACTCTCAAGCCCGGCGTCCGTTCGGCCAACTGATCAAAAGTTTTGACACTACGATCTCGGATCTGTGCGCTGGTAATAATACTAATCGATTGTGGAATTTGTCGCAGTACGGCAGGTAGTTTAGAGCCAACCGTGGCAGCGTAAGAACTATAGTCTCGTGTATTTTCAGTGACAATCGCGTCATACATCCGCTCAGTCACTACCGTAATGGAGTCTAAATCCACTACCTCGCCCATCGTGTCCGCACTCTCAACTGACTGCGCAAATACAAACTGACTGGCAAATACCAATTGGCACCCAATCAACGCACTTGAATATTTCATTTTTTGCATAGTTTCCCTTCATAATAACTTGTGAAACATTTTAAAATATTAGTTACAATGAATGAGAATTATTCTTATTTATAAAGTGACAATTCATGTTGATTTTTGGACAAGCAAGGATATGAACAATAATTTTTTACATAGTGAGCATCTTGTTTGGCTAGTAAATCACGACAAGGCGCATGAACTTTTTGATGGACAGTATCTTTTTAGAAAGTTAAATAGCGGTCTAAGTATCCACGGCGGTACCTTACGACCCAATAAAAGCCTCAAGTCAGGGAGATTAATTAACCGCTATGTCAACTTAATCGTACTACTCGAAGGTCATTTACGCTTTGCCATTAATGAGCATCGCTACGACATCCACGCAAGTGATGGAGGCAAGCTCATTTTGATTACGCCAGAAAATAGCAGCCTTTTTACTCGCTTCTTGATCAGTGGGGAAGCTAGTGTCAAGCTCGCCATCAAAGGTATTGAGCGATGGTTAGACAACGATAGCAATCGCAGTCATCCAAGTCTTTATCAAAAGCCAGTACGAATTCGAGATCTAGACCTAGAGCAGCGCGACCAGAGTCAGCATTTCTTACAGCAAATGATGAGCCCTGAACCTAGCTCACTTCAGCTTGATTACTCTGCACTCAAGCTACTCGATAGACTATGGCATAGTTTTGCCGATGAATGCGCCCAAACTAGCACAACGATTGTCCATAACCCTTTGCCTGAATTTATGCGTCAACTTTCTGATGCTTATCAGCCGCAACTAAGTACACAAGAGCTAGCAGACCGTCTGCATCTTAGTGTCAGGACTTTACAACGACGCATACAAAGCTACTTTGGCTACACGCTCCGCGAATGGATGCATCACGAAAAGATGATTTTTGCACTACAAGCACTGGTACAACAACGACTAAGTATCAGTGAAGTCTCTTATCAGTGCGGCTATCAGCATGTCTCCAATTTCACTCAGGCCTTTAAACAGTATTTTCATAGCACACCTGCTGAAATTCAAAAAACCAATCATCAGCACCCTTCGGAGATAGATGATTAAAGAAAGCTAATTCGCCCCTCTCGATCACAAGTTGTCCCTATTTTTATTGAATGATTATCCGAAAAGCTCTTAATCAAGCAGTATTAATTTCAATTTTTCATTTCATGATAATGAAATATTAGATTGTTACCATTTCGGTATTAGATCTTTTTTTCTGACTATTTTCCGAAAGGGATACATCATGTTCAAATTTAAAAATATCGCATTAGCGACTTTGCTTGCCGTTTTACCATTTAGCAGCCATGCTTTAGATGCTCGTTACACTGACGCTGATGGCGACTTAGTGGCTGACGCACCAACCGATCCTAAAGATTGGATTGATCCAGATACCTTAGTTTTTTCTTACACACCAGTCGAAGACCCTGCCGTTTACGCTGAAGTCTGGAAGGAATTCGTTGATCACTTAGCTGAACAAACTGGTAAAAAAGTTCAGTTTTTCCCAGTACAAAGTAACGCAGCTCAATTAGAAGCTATGCGCGCTGGTCGCTTACACGTTGCTGGTTTCAACACAGGCTCTAACCCATTAGCTGTAAACTGTGCCGGTTTTGTCCCATTTGCAATGATGGCTTCAAATGATGACCTATACGGTTACGAGATGGAAATTCTTACCTATCCTGGTAGTGGCGTTGAGAAAGTTGAAGACATCAAAGGTAAAAAATTAGCTTTTACTTCTGAAACTTCTAACTCTGGTTATAAAGCACCATCTGCTTTATTAAAGCAAGAATTCAAAATGGAAGCTGGTAGAGACTTTGAACCAGTTTTCAGCGGTAAGCACGATAACTCTATTTTAGGCGTTGCCAACAAAGACTACCCTGCTGCTGCGATTGCCAACTCCGTACTTTCACGTATGCTTGAGCGTGATGTCGTTAAAAGTGAGCAACTTGTTTCAATCTATAAGTCTCAGTCATTCCCAACCACAGGCTACGGTTATGTTTATAACTTGAAACCTGAATTAGCCGAAAAAGTTAAAGAAGCCTTCTTCAACTTCAATTGGGAAAACACTGGTTTAGCTAAAGAGTTTAATCACGTTAACCCGCCACAAGAAAAATTCATGCCTATTACCTTCAAAGAGCACTGGCAAGTTGTACGTGATATCGATACAGCCATGAACGTTAGTTACGAATGTAATTAATTACATAAAAAGGTATTTTTAATGCTTAAACTTGTTGACCTTGAAAAGCGATACAACAGCGGTGAAGCTGCGCTTAAGGGGATCAACCTGGAAATCCAATCAGGCGAGGTTATTGGCCTGATTGGGCCCTCAGGTGCTGGTAAGTCAACCCTCATCCGCTGTGTAAACCGCTTGGTTGAACCTACAAAAGGCTCTATTCTCCTCCATGATGACGATCTATGTAAACTCTCAAAAAGTGGTTTACGACAAGAGCGTCGCCGAATCGGCATGATCTTCCAAGAATATGCCTTAGTTGAACGTCTCACCGTCATGGAAAATGTTCTATCCGGTCGTTTAGGTCATATGGGATTCTGGAATAGTTGGTTCCGTCGTTTTAACCCAGAAGACATTGCCCAAGCCTACGAACTACTTGACCGTGTTGGCCTTAAAGGCAAAGAAAATAATCGCGCCGATGAATTATCAGGTGGTCAGCGTCAGCGCGTTGGTATTGCTCGCGCTTTAATTCAAAAGCCTGAACTCATGCTAATTGATGAACCAACCGCTAGTCTGGATCCTAAAACTTCACGACAAATTATGCGCTTAATTATTGAGCTTTGTCGAGAAAATGGCCTGGCCGCCATTGTAAACATCCATGACGTCGTACTGGCAACCGAATTCCTTCCAAGAATTGTTGGTCTACGTGCCGGTTCAGTGGTTTTTGATGGCCCATCAAAAGATGTTAATACCGAAGTTCTCACCCGCATTTACGGTGATGAAGACTGGACTACAATTAGCAAAAAGCTAGCTACTCAAAATGCTGAACTAGAAAGTGTTAACGAAATAAGCACTGCTACTGGTTCATACCAGTCCCTTAAAAATGCAGTAGATGCAGCTTAAGAAGGTAGTTGATCGTAATGAATAACCTCTCAACTTCCTTAATGCCGCCTGCTTACCCGACGCAGTGGAAAAAACCGCCATTTATTAGTAACCCCGTTGTCCGCTATGCATTAATCATAGGGGCCATTATTTATTTAATTTTAAGTATCGGCTCCTTAGAAATTAACTGGCTACGCCTAAGTCAAGGTTGGGAACGTGCTTGGGTCTTTGTTAAAGGCTTTTTAACACCTGACTTTACTACACGTGGTGCTGATATTTGGCAAGGCATGATTGAAAGCTTGACGATGGCACTGACCTCGACAGCAGCCGGAATTGTTATTTCTATTCCTATCGCCATCGGTGCAGCAAAAAACTTAAGTCCCAATTGGATTTACTATATTTGTCGCGGCATTATTGCTCTTTCAAGAACATTAAATGAAATCATTGTTGCCATTTTTATGGTGGCATTATTTGGCTTTGGTGCTTTTGCAGGTTTCTTAACCCTGACCTTCGCCACCATTGGCTTCTTGGCAAAGTTGCTCGCTGAGGATATAGAAGAAATCCAGGCCTCCCAACTAGAAGCCTTAAAAGCAACGGGGGCTGGCTTTCTACAAACCTTGGATTTTGCTGTTCTGACCCAGTGTCTACCCCGTTTAGTGGGTTTATCACTATATCGCTTGGACATCAACTTCCGTGAGTCTGCTGTGATCGGTATTATTGGCGCAGGTGGTATTGGTGGCACCTTAAGTACAGCCATGGATCGT
The DNA here is from genome assembly GCA_012518515.1 of Alcaligenaceae bacterium. Classification (GTDB taxonomy): domain Bacteria; phylum Pseudomonadota; class Gammaproteobacteria; order Burkholderiales; family Burkholderiaceae_B; genus Oligella. Next base: position 21,730 of record JAAYRZ010000053.1, on the reverse strand, counting down.
TATGAATATAGTTCAGCCGCAGCAGTATTAATCTTGATTATCGGGATTGTAATGATTGCTGAATATCTGTCTAGTTGGATTCGTCGGAAAATGTTATGAGTAGTACTGCTAGTTTAAATTCGCCAAATACGGCCAAGTGGAGTAAACGCACTCCCCTACAAAGCGCCACGGTATTCATGATTTGGCTGATAGCCATTGCCTTCGTGGTGTGGTGCTTTCAAGTCATGACCAAAGACACCATTTGGGCTTTTGTCTGGGATGCGCCTCGTCAAGCGCAAGATATTGGCGCCCGTATGTTCCCTCCGAACTGGATCTCAATGAACGAGCTTTGGTGGCCCCTTTGGGAAACGCTGAACATAGCTACGTTGGGAACCTTGCTTGGAACTGCATTAGCTGTGCCGGTTGCTTTTTTGGCAGCTCGCAATACAACACCAAGTGCCAACTTCTTGCGACCCTTTGCGCTATTTATTATTGTTTCTTCACGCTCAATCAACTCACTAATCTGGGCCTTATTACTAGTTTCAATCTTAGGCCCTGGTGTACTAGCAGGTATTATCGCAATTGCTCTTCGCTCTATCGGTTTTATCGGCAAGCTACTTTATGAGTCAATTGAGGAAATTAGTCCTGCACCGGTAGAAGCCATCACTGCTACTGGCGCTAGCCGCAGTCAAGTCATTGCTTGGAGTGTATTTCCACAGGTTGCACCTACCTTAGCGGGTATTAGTGTGTTCCGTTGGGATATTAATATTCGCGAATCGACGGTACTTGGTTTAGTCGGTGCCGGCGGTATGGGCTTAAAGCTAAATGCAGCGCTCAACACCCTTGCTTGGCCTAAAGTAACCATGATTTTAATTGTGATTTTTGCCACGGTGATTGTAAGTGAGTGGGTTACGATGAAGGTCAGACAAAAGCTGATTTAATTCATCTAATATCCATATACAAAAAATCCTCCTGCTTCAACATAGAACAGGAGGATTTTTAATTGGCTATAAGAGCTACTTATCGCTCTAACCCAGCTAATCGTCTAAAGCGGTTAATCGCCGCCCCAACCACTACTTTACGTAATGGCTCAGGTGGTAACCAAGTGGGTTTATCCAGACTAACCACCATACGTAGTTCTTCAGAGTCGATACCTAAAATAGACTCTGCCAATAACTTACCATAAATAGAACCCTTTAAAACACCCGCCCCATTACAACCGACAGAAGCGAAGATATTAGGTCCTAACTGACCAAAATATACCGCTCCATTACGAGTCAATGCAGTTACTCCCCCCCAGACATGAGCAAACTCGTAGTCACTAAATTGAGGATAACGGTGTCTCACACTTTTGAGGAGAATTTCTTTAACCTTAAAAAGATTTTCTGGCTGTTCATAAGAATACTCTGTACGCACTAGAAAACGACGGTCCTGAGTCAAGCGCAAGGTCGTACCAAGACGGTTTGCTGGAATCAGTCCCCACTCCTTATCCGCTCCTAATGCATTAAGATGATCGTCATCAAGCTCCCCAGTCATTCCGGCATAGGTATAAATCGTAATCAAACGGTCTTTGAGATAACCAAAACGCTTGGCAAAACCATTATTAGCCAAAATAATGGCATTACTTTTGTAGTTGTGAGTTAAGGTACGAACCGTGTATTCCCCCTTCTTATACTCAATACTACTGGCAGGACAGCGCTCAGCCAGGGTAACGTTAGAAGGCAGAGAATCTGCTAGACCACGAATAAGCGCAGCGGGCTGAACTAATACATTGGTATCAGAGTGCAAACCCAAGCGATAATAAGGTGAGCCAATACGATACTCTAGCTCATCTTTACTTAATAACTTAGAGGACACACCCCATTGCTTAAGCTCATCAGCTAACTCACGTAAACCCCGCTCTCCTTTAAGAGTAGCAGCACCGTGATACTTACCGATGTCACTCCAAGCACAATCAATTTCATGCTCATCAACCAGAGATTTGAGCCATTCCTTACCCGCATTAAGAATAGAAATTTGCTTTTTGGCAAAATCTATATCTGCGTCATGGCCGGACATTTTAGTGTTGTGCGGTACATTAATTAAAAAACCGGAGTTACGTCCCGATGAACCCTCACCTACAACAGAGCCCTCTAGAACTAAAATCTCTAGTTCTGGCTTTAGTAAGGCTAGCTGCCGAGCTGCCGCTAGCCCTGTGAAGCCCGCACCAATAATAATAAAATCGTATTTCTTCCACGAAGAAGGTGGCGAACTAATACTGCGCGCGGGCAAACTTGCATTCCATCCTGAAATGGTAGCGTAGGTAGGAAACATCTCTTTTGATGACATTTATTACTCAACTCCTGTTGTAACCAGAACTAAAACTCACTCTAACTCTGACCGTCAAGGCCTTTCATGACCTCTTCTTGCACTACATCCCAAACCTCAGATTTGATATCGTTATAGCGCTGTGATAACTGCACCTTGGCATTACGAGGATGCGGTAAATCATTAACTATGTCTTTAACGATACGTCCTGGCTTGGCGCCTAAAATAATCATCCTTGTAGATAATAATAACGCTTCATCGATAGAGTGAGTAATAAATACAATTGTTTTACGATTTGCTTCGTAAATTTTAACTAGTTGCTCTTGTAAGACCTGTCGGGTCATTGCATCAAGAGCGGCAAATGGCTCATCCAATAAAATGACATCGGTATTGTTAGCCAACACACGAGCAATCGCTACGCGCTGACGCATACCACCTGACAACTCCTTTGGGAATGAGTTTTCAAAACCACTCAAGCCGACCATATCGATATACTTCTGAGCTCGTTCTGTACGCTCTGCTTTACCGATACCCTTTAGCTTCAGACCAAAGGAAACGTTTTGCATCACAGTCTGCCATGGAAATAAAGCATACTGCTGAAACACCATACCGCTACCGGGGTCTACATCAGTAACAGGGGTATTATTTACCACCACGGTACCATCAGTGGGCTGCTCAAAACCGGCGATAAGGTTCAATAACGTAGATTTCCCACAGCCGGAGGCTCCTAGTAGGACGACAAACTCACCTTCTTCTACATGTAAATCAAGGTCTTTAAGTACGACCAAATCACCGTATTGCTTGGTTAAATTATCGATTTTAATCATAAAAACTTTCCTCTTATTCTTATATTATTTCCAAGCTAGAATTCTCTTTTCGATACGACGCAAAATCGTATCAAACACCAGAACAGTCAGACTAATCATAACCATACCTAGAACCACCGTATCAGTCTGGAAGAACTCCTTACCGTTCATGATCATAAAGCCTAGTCCCTCTTTAGCGGCAATTAACTCAGCTGAAATAACGCAAGTCCAGGCTAAACCCAAGATAATTTTAAAACCAATAATAATTTGTGACAGACTCGCAGGTAAAATCACATGCCACATCACTTGGAAACGTGAAGCGCCCATATTACGTGCCGCTAAAATCAACACTTTATCGACATTACGGGTAGCATCGATAACGTAAAGCAAAGCGGGCGCAATGGTACCCATAAACACAATACTGTACTTCTGAGTTTCGGTAATACCAAACCATAACAAGGATAAAGGAATCCAGCTCATGGACGGTAATGGACGAAGTAAGGAAATAATCGGGTCAAAAACAGCACACGCGCGACGCGAGGTACCTAAGAGTAAGCCTAGGGGTACAGAAACCGCAACAGACATCAAAAAACCGACCATCACACGGCGAGTTGAAGCTAGAACGTTAGCAATCAGGGTACCATTATCCAAAGTCCGCATAGCCCGTTCAAATACAGCACTAGGGGATGGCAAGAAAATGGGATCAATCAAACCAAAACGAGTAGCAAGCTCCCAAATCGCCACAAAAGACACGATAGAGATCAAGCTGATCGTAAATAAGGAATATTTTTCTGAACGCGAATTGTTCATAGAAGTCCTCTTTTAAACTAGAAGAGCCGAATAGCGATCATTAAATTGAACGCCGTTCGGCTTTTTTTCAAAAAACTATTTTAAATTGGAGGTTAACGAATAAAATCGCTATTAATCCAATCCTTAACTTGCGGCGATCGATCAATCTGACCGTACTCAACCAACATATCGGCTAATTTTTGCAGACCTTCAACAAATCTGGTATCTGTACCAATCATCTCTTGCTGCTGCTCTAAACTATACCAGTCAGCATCCTTAATGGTCTGTAACTGATCTTCGGCGGACATCTGAGTTAACTCTGTTAATACAGAAACAGCCTTTTCGGGTTCCTTACCTAAAGACTCAGTTGCACCGAAATAGACCTTGACAAAGTCCTTGACAATCTCTGGGTTACGGTCAGCAAAGCGCTTACTGACAACCAGTACGTCAGGCCCTGGAGTCACACCGTAGTCCTTAAACAGGCTAAAGTCGGTATCGTCGGCAATTAACTTCACGCCAGGTAGGTTAGCTACTGTATTAAAGTATGGAGTCCAAGTTGCGCAGGCATCAATTTGTCCCGCTTGGATAGCAGCAGGAATCTCCGGAGCTGGGATATTTATCACATCAATATCACGCTCGGTGAGACCATTTTGAGCCATCAAGTCCAATACTAGCGTGTGAGCACTTGATGCAAAGGTGGTACCAATAGTTTTGCCTTTCAAGTCAGTAATAGACTCAATGCCTTCGACTGCAAATAAGCCCTCAACACGGCCAAAGTTATCCGGCACGCCAATCACATAGAAGCGATTTACACCTTGTGCCATAAGAGCAATAGCTGAGACAACACCAGTACCGGCCACGTCAATATCGCCACTCATCAGGGCAGTCATGCGGCCTGATGAAGTTCCGAAGAACTCCCAACCTACTTTTAGATCGGATTCGCTGAAGTTACCGTTTTCTAAAGCATAATAAACAGGATAGTGACCTAACCAGGCTGAGCCACCATAATTAATTTCTTTGCTTTGAGCAAAAACAGCCAAAGGACTTGCTGCTAAACCGATGGCAGCACCAGTCAAAGCTGATGTCTTAATAAACTTTCTTCTATTCCAAGAATTCATGTAATAATCTCCTCTTTGTGATTGAGAGTGGTCTATACGGTTAAGTATCAGAGACTTAAAAAATAGAAACCGGCGCTGAATAGAATAATTCAAGAACCGGCTTTTACACTTTTTACAATCTGAATCGTATTGTTCACTCGATTAAACCTTTAAATCGTGGCATAGACAGTATAATTTAACACTAAGTAGAAGCTATTACCAAATTTTTTATTGATTTCTAGTTTAGTCTATGCTAAATTAGAGTCGCATAATTTATTATGAATACACAATTAATATCATTAGAAACACTAGCCCAAGAGGCTGCAGACTTTATTAAAACCCTCGGCAATCAGCATAGATTATTAGTGCTTTGCCTATTAGTTGAAAAGGGAGAGCTTAACGTTGGGCAGATCCATCAGCACTCTAGCCTAAGCCAATCAGCTCTTTCTCAACATATTGCCATCATGCGCGAAGAGGGACTAATTAGTTATCGTCGCGAAGCTCAGACACTTTATTACCGCATTGCGGATGACAGAGTCTATAAAATAGTTTCTATTTTAAAAGAGATATTTTGTCCTTAATTAGAAGTTAAATTTTATTAGAGAACATTAAATCATGACCTTGCCACTCATTACTCCCGACAAAGCCGCTGCACTCGCAAAAGATGGTGCTATATTAGTTGATATCCGCTCAGCTGGGGAGTTTAGTCACCGCCATATTAGTGACTCAGTCAATAAGCAGGTCAATGAAATATCCGAAGGCTCACTGCCCGCCGATGGCGTAGTTATTTTTCTTTGCCAATCAGGCATGCGTACTCGCACTAATGCTAATAAATTAGCCGTAGCTGCTAAAAGCTGTAAGCAATACTATCTGCTTGAGGGTGGTCTTGATGCTTGGCAAAAACAGGGGCTAGCCGTTGAGGTTGCTCCCAATGCGCCATTAGAGTTGCAGCGACAAGTACAAATTGCTGTTGGCATTTTAATACTTCTGGGCGTTATTCTTGGAACATGGGTCAATCCCGGCTGGTACATTTTAAGTGCTTTTGTTGGTGCCGGTTTATTACTTGCAGGCCTCACCGGTTTCTGCGGTTTGGCGCGCATGCTGATGTTAGCACCTTGGAACCGGACTTAAGCAAGCACGACCCTAGCGCTTATTCCATCACACACTTTTTTATAGTTGCTGATACGGAAAGTAGTATTTACTAAGTTGTTTCTAAACCACGGAGAGGATATGTTATGAACAAAAATATTGGTAGTACAGATCGTTGGATTCGCATTATTGTCGGTGTTGTTTTGATTGTCTTGGCTCTTACAGACACCATTGGTGCATGGGGTTGGCTTGGAATCATTCCACTAGCTACTGCTCTGATTAACTTCTGCCCACTATATCGTCTGATCGGTTTGTCTACGCGCAAATAAACTCAAACTTTTAAAGCTTAAACACGAGTTCCCTATCTTAGGCAGCTCGTGTTTTTTTCACTCTCCTCCTAACCTCTCCCGCAAAAAATTTCTATTTGAGTCACAGATTAAAGCACCACATTGTAAGCATAAGTTATGATTCAAACTTCGTTAATTGAATCAACTCTCTGCGGAATATCACATGAACTCAGTAGTCATCGCCGTTTTTATCATGCTAGTACTATCACTGGCGCGTGTCCACGTGGTTTTAAGCCTCTTAATTGGCGCCCTCTCTGGCGGTTTACTGGCAGGTATGGGACTTACAGCGACCCTAGATGCCTTCCAGACCGGTCTTGCTAACGGCGCCCAAATCGCCCTTTCCTACGTGATGCTAGGTGCTTTTGCCATGGCGATCGCCTACTCTGGATTACCTCGTACCATTGCTAATGGCATTATTAAACAACTGGACGGTGCTCACGGCAATACCAATCGAATCAAATGGGCATTAATTGGTATATTAATTATCATGGGAATTATGAGTCAAAACGTCATTCCTATCCATATTGCCTTTATCCCCCTGATTATCCCACCATTAATTGTAGTTTTTAATCGTTTGCACATTGATCGCCGTGCCATTGCCTGCGTACTGACTTTTGGTCTTGTCACCACTTATATGTACTTACCCTACGGTTTTGGTGAAATTTTCTTGAAGCAAATTTTATTAGGTAATATTAATAAAGCAGGCCTAGATACCTCAGAATTAAACATTATGACCGTAATGACTATTCCGAGTATTGGCATGCTAGCGGGCTTAATCATTGCTTTATTTATCAGCTATCGCAAGCCTAGATTCTATGAAAACAAAGCGATTACCAGTGAAGACAACTCAGAAAACGAATCAGAAAATGGCAATAATGGGAAAAGTCAGCGATACAACAATATTATCGCCATCATTGCAGTTGTTGGATCTTTTGCTATTCAACTAAGTACTGGCTCCTTATTACTAGGTGCCATGATTGGTTTTACCATCTTCATGGCCTTCGGCGTAATTCATTGGCGCAAAGCTGATGCTGTGTTTAACGACGGTCTACGCATGATGGCGATGATCGGTTTTATCATGATTTCTGCTCAAGGTTTTGCTGAGGTCATACAGCAGACAGGTGATATAGATTCCTTAGTCCAAACTTCTGCTGAAATCTTTGCTGGCAGCAAAGGATTAGCTGCAATGGCCATGTTATTAGTCGGCTTATTGGTCACCATGGGTATTGGTAGCTCTTTTTCCACCCTGCCAATTATTTCTTCCATCTATGTTCCCATCTGCATAGCAATGGGTTTCTCTCCAGCTGCTACAGTAGCCCTAATTGGTGCTGCTGGCGCTCTAGGTGATGCAGGTTCACCAGCCTCAGATTCCACTCTTGGCCCAACCATGGGTCTCAATGTGGATGGTCAACATAACCACATATATGACTCGGTGCTCCCAACCTTTATTCACTTCAATATTCCATTATTAATATTTGGCTGGATTGCAGCAATGGTACTTTAAGCCTTACAATAGCTGTTAATTGTCAGGTGATTGCCTAAAAAAGGCTTTTTAAGCAATCACCACTTAATTACCGATAGGAGTAAACCATGAGCTATATTTTACAAGTCGACTTTCCATTTGAAGGACCATGGGAATCTGCGATGACTACAGCAATGCAAGAGTTAGCAGCTTCAATTAATGATGAGCCTGGTTTTGTCTGGAAAATCTGGACTGAAAATCAACAAGACAAGCAGTCCGGTGGCGTCTACTTATTTGATAGTAAGCACAATGCTCAGAAATACCTAGAAAAGCATAAAGCACGCTTAGAACAGGCAGGAGTCAAAGATATTCGGGGCCGAATCTTCGGAATTAATGAAGAGCTTTCTGCCTTAAATAAGGCTCCACTCTAAAATTAATGAACATGAAAAATCCCTTAAGACAACCATCTCTTAAGGGATTTTTACTGAAACATGCCTAATCAACTTCGACTATTACTTAGCCTCTAGTTCACGCCAGATTTTTAAGACTGGCTCAGCCTGATTCAAGGTATAAAAGTGAATACCTGGCGCTCCACCACTGCGCAACTCATCACACAGCCTAGTCACTACCTCATGGCCAAAGGCTCTGATCGACTCAAGGTCATCACCATAGCTCTCGAGACGCATTGCGATCCAGCGAGGAATTTCAGCGCCACACATTTTAGAAAAACGTGCTAGCTGAGTATAGTTAGTAATCGGCATAATGCCTGCAATGATAGGAATATCTACGCCCTTGGCCTGTACTCGTTCGACAAAATCCCAATAAGCATCTGCATTATAAAAGTACTGACTTATTGCCAAATCAGCGCCTGCATTAACCTTTTCAACGAAGTGATCTAAATCCTCATCAAAACTACTAGCCTGAGGATGCATCTCCGGATAAGCCGCTACCTTGATATTAAACCAATCGCCCGAATGCTCCCTGATCAAACGAACTAAGTCTACCGCATAGCGTAAAGGTGAGTCTGACAGCCCCATACCAGATGGTAAATCACCACGTAAGGCGACAATCTTACGGATACCCTTTTCTTTATAAGAATCTAGAATACCCACAATCTCTTCTGGTTGACTTCCCACACAAGCTAAGTGTGGCACCGCCTCACAACCAAGCGAAGAGACCATCTGTATGGTTTCCTCTGTCCCGCTACGAGTCGAACCACCTGCACCATAAGTCACGCTGATATAAGCCGGATCAATTTCTAGCAACTGCTTAGTCGTGCTAATCAAACGCTCACGACCTGCCTGCTCTCTCGGTGGAAAATACTCTAGGCTAAAAAAGCGAGAATCCTCTCTCTCTATGTTACTCATATATTTATCCCAAGAAAATATAACTCAGGACGGAAGAAATAATGGAATATAAAATTGGGCCTAAAAAGAAGGCTAATGCCCCCTTAACTTCAAAGCCTTTTAGGAACTTACTTACTAACCAAAATAAAAATCCATTAATGACTAGCAAAAAAAGCCCTAACGTCAATACCGTAATTGGAATACTCAAAACAACCAACACTGGTTTAATCAAGGTATTAACCAGCGCTAGCACTGCCGCTGCAATAAAGGCAGAGAAGTAGTTTTCTATGTGCACGCCTTTTAATACATAGGCAACCGCCATAAGCGCAAAGCCATTTAGCAACCAAACAATTAACAGCTCCATGGATTTCTCCTATCCTATAATCTCATCAAGAGACTTGTCATAATGAAGGTAATAGCTGAATAGACCACTGCACCTAACATGGCCCAAGCAAAACCATCAACCTGAAAGTCCTTTAAAATGCTGCCGACGAACCAAAACAATAAGCCATTAATCACTAACAGAAATAAGCCCAAGGTCAAAAACGTCACTGGGATGGTCAGTATTACCAGAACCGGCCGAACGATGGTATTAATCAAACCAAGCACCAAAGCAGCAATAAGCGCTGAGCCAAAGCCAGCTACATGCACTCCAGGTAATAAATAACTCACCAAAATTAAGGCTAAGGCATTAATAAACCAAACGACGATAAGACCCATCGAACTCTCCTGTTGTAATTAAGCTCTACTAGTAGTATGAATGGTTCGGGCAGCTTTTTCCTATACGATTAGTAACGATAGTGACCAGGCTTATAAGGACCATCAACTTCAACACCAATATACTTCGCTTGTTCTTCAGTCAACGCGGTTAGATTAACACCAAGCTTTTCTAGGTGCAGACGTGCTACCTTCTCATCAAGATGCTTAGGTAATACGTAGACTTGACCCTTCTCATACTTTTCACCGTGGCAGAAAAGCTCAATCTGCGCAATCGTCTGGTTGGTAAATGACGCTGACATCACAAACGACGGGTGGCCTGTAGCACAACCCAAGTTAACTAAACGACCTTGTGCAAGTAAAATAATACGCTTACCATCAGGGAAAATAACATGGTCAACTTGGGGCTTAATTTCTTCCCACTCAAGTGACTCTAGGCTTGCAACATCAATTTCATTATCAAAGTGACCGATATTACATACGATAGCCTCGTCTTTCATCTGATCCATATGCTCGCGAGTAATCACATGGTAGTTACCAGTGGCAGTAACAAAGATATCTGCCTTAGAAGCGGCCTCTTCCATTGTTACTACTTTGTAGCCTTCCATTGAGGCTTGTAGAGCACAAATCGGGTCAATTTCAGTTACCCAAACCTGAGCACGCAAAGCCTGTAAGGCTTGAGCACACCCCTTACCAACATCACCAAAACCAATAACAACGGCAGTTTTTCCGGCGATCATCACATCCGTAGCGCGCTTAATACCATCAACCAGTGACTCACGGCAACCGTATAAGTTATCGAATTTAGACTTAGTTACGGAGTCATTAACGTTAATTGCAGGGAATTGTAAATCACCTTTTTGAGCCATTTGATAGAGACGATTGACACCGGTAGTCGTTTCTTCAGTTACCCCTTTGATTTGGGCTAAACGTACTGAATACCAGCTATTGTCTTCGGCTAATTTCTTTTTGATAGAAGCAAATAATACTTTTTCTTCCTCGCTGCTTGGATTATCTAGCACTGATAAATCCTTTTCAGCTTTGGCACCCAAGTGTAATAACACAGTCGCATCACCACCGTCATCAAGAATCATATTGGCTTGCTGATCCTCAGCACCAGGCCAATTGAAAATCTCATGACAATATTCCCAATACTCTTCGAGGGTCTCACCTTTCACCGCAAAAACTGGGATGTTTTGCTCAGCAATAGCAGCCGCAGCATGATCCTGTGTCGAGAAAATATTACAAGAAGCCCAACGAACCTCAGCACCTAAAGCAACCAGCGTCTCAATTAACACACCGGTCTGAATCGTCATATGTAAACTACCGGCGATACGTGCACCCTTTAAAGGTTGACTTGCTGCATACTCTTCACGAGTGGCCATCAAACCTGGCATCTCGGTTTCTGCAATGGATAATTCACGACGGCCCCAAGCCGCTAAACTAATGTCCTTAATAACGTAATCTTGGGTTCTGACATCTGTACTAAGATTATCTGCCATTTAATACTCCTAAGTAATTTTTAAAAATTGATTCGAACTTTGGGAGTTAGTAGACACAAAAAAGCCCACCAACCCTACATATAGAGATATGGTGAGCGCCGTTTGAAATAAATTCTGAATAGTAGACAAGCCTGGCAGATTAAATAATCTGTCGCAACGCCCCTCGCCTACTTAATGTGCTGCCAAGTATAGCACAGAAGGCATTTTTAATAAAAACACCTTCTGACCTTCAACTAGAGTTCTGCTTTTAAAGCAGGCACTCTATCTAATGCTTCCCACGTAAACTCTGGCTCATTGCGACCAAAGTGCCCATAAGCAGCTGTTTTGCTATAAATCGGTCTTAAAAGATCTAGCATCTCGACAATCCCACGCGGTCTTAGATCAAAATGCTTGCGTACCAACTTAGCGATTTCATCATCAGGCATCACACCGGTACCCTTGGTATAGACTGTGATGTTAATCGGTTCAGCAATACCAATGGCATAACTGACTTGCACCTCACATTGACGTGCCAAACCAGCTGCTACAATATTTTTAGCTACATAGCGTGCAGCATATGCAGCTGAACGGTCTACCTTAGAGGGGTCCTTGCCAGAGAAAGCGCCCCCACCATGAGGACAAGCGCCACCATATGTATCTACAATAATCTTACGACCAGTAAGACCGGCATCACCCTGAGGCCCACCAATCACAAACTTGCCTGTCGGGTTAACAATGTACTTGGTGTCAGCAGTAATCAGCTCAGCAGGAATACTTGGTAAGATAATCTCACTTTTCACAAGCTCCTTAAGCTCTGCCTGCTCAATATCCGGATGGTGTTGGGTCGACACGAGAACCGTATCAATTTCAGCTGGTTTGCCATCAATATAGCGGAAAGTGACTTGAGCCTTTGCATCAGGGCGTAACCACGGTAAACGACCATCCTTACGCAGTTCACTCTGACGCTGCATGATGCGATGCGCATACCAAATAGGGGCCGGCAGCAAATCAGCAGTTTCATCACAAGCATAACCGAACATCAAACCTTGGTCGCCTGCACCTTGATCCAGAATATCTTCATCAGAGCGGTCGACCCCCTGAGCAATATCAGGTGACTGTCTGTCGTAGGCGACAAGTACAGCACATGTTTTATAGTCAATACCGAATTCTGGATTATCGTAGCCGATACGCTTTAGCGTCTCACGTGCAATCGCTTGATAATCAACATTGGCCGTAGTTGTAATCTCACCGGCCAACACGACTAACCCCGTGCTACAAAGTGTCTCAGCAGCTACTCGTGCATCTGGGTCTTGGGCCAGAATGGCGTCAAGCACAGCATCAGAGATTTGGTCGGCAACTTTGTCAGGGTGACCTTCAGAAACGGATTCTGAAGTAAATAAGAAATCATTAAGCGCCATGTCAAGTAGCGTCCTTTCTATTTTTAAAAACTAAGAAAAATTCTCTCAGTATTGTATACCAATTACTTGATTTTAAGCAGAGGGATACTCAATTCTCCACTTTTCTTACCGTTTCTGGACTAATAATACGAAGCTAAACCCTTATGTAATAAACCTCGGAAGTAATTTAGTAAAAAAGCATTCAGCAGCTTGATTTAAATCAAATGTTGCAATCGTTACACCTTGCTTACAACAGGGCTATCCCGTAGACTAAAACTAAAGATACATATTAAATACATCTTTGATAAAAGGACATATAGTAAGCATCTTTTTGTCGTAAGTACATAGATTAAATACTTTCTTATAAATGGTACAATTTAGTAAGAAATGTTTAAGTAATTAGTAAGGTAGTTTTAACGCGCCTCCGCATGAGGTAAACAATCACTGTAGTACTCCCCCTATAACTTATCTTTTTGAGGATAGGAATATGAAGAAAAAACTATTATTAATCGCTTTAGCTAGTACGATGAGCTTCAGTCCCTGGGTTATGGCACAAGATGCCTCAGCACCTGTTAACAAAGGTGGTTTACCTGGCTACGAGGTAGTTGATGCACCAGAGGTTGACAAACTACCACGCGTTACACAAGAGCTAGTCACTCCTCCTTTCTTGCCTGAGCATAGCTTAGAACGCCCAGATGGTCCTCGTGTTGTCGAAATTCAAATGTATATTGATGAGCGAGAAATTGAGGTTGAACCTGGTGTCTTTATGTGGGCCTTTACATTCCATGGCTCAGTACCAGGCCCTATGATTGTGGTTCACGAAGGCGACTATGTTGAGTTAACTCTAATTAACCTATCTAAAAACGAACTAGTACACAACATCGACTTCCACGCAGCGACTGGCGCTTTGGGTGGTGGTGACCTGACCTTTGTCGCGCCAGGTCAAGAGGTAACCTTACGATTTAAGGCGGATAAACCTGGTGTACATATTTATCACTGTGCCCCTGGCGGTGCGATGATTCCTTGGCACGTTACCCACGGTATGAACGGTGCGATCATGGTGATACCTGAAGAGGGAATGCGTGATAAAGACGGTAATCAGCTGACTTATGACAAAGCTTTCTACATTGGTGAGCAGGACTTCTATATCCCTAAAGATGAAAACGGTGAGTATAAGCGCTACACAACAGCTGGCGAATCATACCCTGATGACCGCTTAGCCATGAACACCTTAGTACCATCTCACATCACCTTTGGTGACCGTAAAGGTGCTTATACTGGTGACAATGCCTTAACCGCTAAAGTGGGCGAAACCATTATGTTGATTCACTCTCAGGCTAACCGCTACACCTACCCACACTTGATTGGCGGTCATGGTGAGTATGTATGGGAAAGAGGTAATCTACACGAAACGCCAATGACAGGCCTTGAAACATGGTCTATCGCCGCAGGTTCTGCTGGTGCCGCTATGTACACCTTCAAGCAGCCTGGCGTTTACACCTACCTCAATCACAACTTAATTGAGGCAATCAACTTCGGCGCCGCTCTTGAGATCAAGGTCGACGGTGTGTGGAAAAATGACCATATGGAACAAATCACCGGTCCTCACTTATTTGAAAAAGGTGCGCACAAGAAGTGGGATGATATTGCAGCACAGGAGTAGTTCCCTTCCACGGTAGCTCGCTGAGCTCCAACTTCGGAACAGTCGGCGAGTCTGCCTAGTTTTAGACTGCTCATTGTATGAGCCATACTTTGAGCAGTTTTAATCAGGAGAAAACAATGGCGTATACATACCGACTCAAGCGAGCCCATTTACTATTTCTAAAACTCTTATTGCTTTCGGCATTGGCCATTTTCTCCTTTACTCACGCCACTGCTAAGGCAGAAACCGTTACCTTTAATCTATTTGACCAACATGGTCCCGTCACCCATGAAAGCTATCCTGGAAAGTACTTACTACTCTCCATCGGCTATAGCTCCTGCCCAGACATTTGCCCTACTACTTTATACGAGTACGGCTATGCTATGAAGCGACTACAACATGCTGACATGTTGCAACCCCTCTTTTTAACCATCGATCCCGTCAATGATGAAATCAACCGCCTTAATGCCTACACTCAATTTTTTGATGAGCGTATTGTAGGACTAAGCGGAGCAATGAAAGATATAGAAGATATTGCCAAACAATTAGGCGCTACTTTTGGCTATCGCCTTAATGGTCAGCGCCTTGACAACCCCGAACCTGGTATGGGCTACACGGTTTATCACAGTGCCATGATTTATCTAATCACTCCCGAACGCGAATTACTGGATGTGTTTGACTACCAAATCGGTGGTGATGATTTAGTCGCTGTCCTCGATCAACATCTTGCTGCAGCGGCAAGCACTGCTCACGAGGGTTCAACTACACCGATAGCTACTAACACCAGCGACACAATCAGTGCATGTGAATTGCCCGAAGGGTTTAGCCCTACTGAAAAAAACAGTCAACTCAGTGAGCTGAACCTAGCTATAACACCACAGGCGAACACCCAACTACTTAACTTATGGGCGCTCTGGTGTGCGCCCTGCCGTCAAGAACTACCGATCCTAGAGGAGTGGGCTACTTCTCAAAATGCACTGGATATTATTACCATTAATGTAGGTGATAGTCTTGAAAAAATCGATAGCTTCTTTGAAGAACAAACTTTTACCCATCTGCCTAAACATCAAATCGAGGGCTTTGATTTGTTACGGCAACTAGGGGGCATGGGCTTACCCTTCAATGCATTATTTGTAAATGATAATATTGTTGGTATAAAAAGCGGCATTATTACTGAAACTGCCCCATTAGATGACTATGCTCAATGCGTACAACAACAGTTATAAAAGGAACTGAAATGAGATATTCCATATTAGCCAGTAGTTTATTAGCCCTTAGTCTTTGTGGCACCGCAGCCCAAGCGGCAACAGAAACTAGCACGACTACCGTAAGCGATTGTGTTATTCAGGAGGTTTTACCTGGTCGTGCCATGACAGGCGGCTTTGTCACCTTTGAACACCAAGGTGAACCGGTAGAAATTCTTGAAGCACTCATCCCTAGCATTACCGACCACGTCGAACTTCATGAAATGAGTATGGTCGACAATGTGATGACAATGGGCCCCCTACAAGATACAAGTCTCAGCGAAGGTCAACGTTTTTTCCGTAAAGGTGGAGATCACGTAATGATTATGAGCATCCCTGAGGACAAAATTCCACAAATCGGCGAAACCCATACCATGACGTTTAACCTCAGCAATGGTACAAGCATCAGCTGTGACGCTTTAGTCAAGTCACTGGATGACGTTATGAAGGAGCACGCTGCTGAAAAAGCTGCTCATTAGGCCATCAGCTAATTTAGCTCGGCAACAAAGCATAGATAAGCCCTTATCATTGCTTCTACTGGAGAACATCAATGGATCGTCGATTATTTATTCAATGGCTAGCTAGTCTCGGAGTCAGTCTGAGCGCCACAGGTATCGCCGGTACGGCTACTGCTCAACTACTTAAACCTGGCGCCTCTGAATTAACCCAGTTAGGGATTGGCGATTCCTTATATCACCCTACTCGCTATTTATTCATTGCTGACTCAAACTCCAACTTCATCACCGTTTACGATGTCAACACCGGCGAAAATTTAGCCTTACTAAATTTTGGCATACGCCCCCGTACGATTGAGATGGCTCGCGACGACTCCATGATGGTAGTCGGTGATTATGAAGTCTCCCGTCTGGTTCTCTATGAACTAGAAACTCGGACCCGTAAAGACATAGAACTTCCATCGCCTCTTTATCAAGCATTTTTTGTACCACAATCCAAGCTAGTAGCAATCGCTCTGCGTGATCAGGTGGGTATGCTGAACTATGAAACGGGCGAGCTTCACATTTATCCGGAACGCTTTGACTCTGAACACCGTAATACGCATATTTATGCCTACTACAACTTACTCTTTAGCTCTTATAGTCAAAGTTACTGGATTCTTGATGAAAAAAAACCACTAATGTACCGTCATTCTTATCTGGATCCTCACGATAATCCATGGGAAACCATCGACTTATCGGCTCATATTCCTTCAGGTTCAGGTCTAGATGACGGAATTGCCAGTCCCGAAGACTTTATGGTGGCACTAACAAGCAAAGACGGTTCACGTGGTTTGCTCTATTTTCCTGAAGATGGAAAAGTTCTCTCTACCGGTCCTATGCACACCGCTGGTTCCACCTATAGACCTCAGGTCGTTCCATATATCGACTTTTACTCTCGACGCATTCTTTTTTCAGACTCCTCCGGCCATGTGGTGATGTTTGACTTAGAAAAAGGAGATGAGCCTGAGCATTACTATTTGCAAGAAAAACATCATCGCAACTTTTCTCCAAGACTATTCCGTAGCGGTTGGCTTGAAAGCACTTGGATTTTAGGTGGTGATAAAGGTATCGTTTTTCAATCCTATGATGACCCTGAAGATTCTACTTACATACCCTCTCGTTGGGAAATTGTGGATATGTGGGTCACTGGCGACAGCAAAACACTATTTTACACGCTAGATGAAGGAATACCCATGGTTTATCGCCACGACATCCGAACGCGTGAAGCCCTCCCTCCTATCCGAATACATGGTGTAGTTATGGGTGGTTCACTACGAATGGGTACCAACAATAGTATTTGTTACTAAGCCCCAAAATAGCACCTGAAAGTAAACCATCCTTCATTTGTTAAGAATCAAGCAATGACCTTATAGTCATTTTTGGTAATACTAATTATCATTCTCAATATGATAAAATGCATTTAATATAAATCTTAAGCACATATCTCATATTCAAGAGGGTTTACTTTGATGAATCGACGCCATTTTCTTCAATACGCTGGAGCCGTTGCTCTTAGCAGTCAATTTCCTTTTGCTTGGGCTGACACTCCCTCACCTATCACTATTTACGGGCCGGGTGCTTTGCCTTCACTGTTACTGGGGGTTGCTAAGCAAAGACAACAACAAGGCCTCTCAGTCATCCAAGAAACCTTTAATGTTGAAACATGGCGTACCCCCGACGTTCTGAGAGCTGGGTTGGCTAACGGCAGCATTCAGGCAAGTATCGTGCCGAGTTATGTCGCCGTCAACCTAGCCAACCGAGGACTTGATGTCAAACTAGTCAACATCATGACATGGGGACTCGTTGATATCGTCGGTTCAGCAGGCAGCATATCAAGCCTCAAAGACTTAGAAGGCCGCTCTGTGGCCGTACCGCTACGCAATGATATGCCTGATCTGGTTTTACAGGCACTTTGTAAGTTACAAGGCGTGGATTTTAAAAAAATTAAGATAAACTATACAGCTACCCCAGCAGAAAGTATGGCTTACTGGCTCAAGGATCGTGTCGAATTTGCCGTTTTAAATGAGCCCTTAACCTCGGTTGCCTTGATGAGAGGTAAAAGCAAATCGCCTGAGCGCGTTCTAAATCTACGTGAAATATGGCGCGACCTCCATGACGGTAATTCCCAAGGTTTACCACAGGCCGGCTTACTAGTTTCAAGTGCTTTTTATGAACAAAACCGAGAATTCTTACAACACTTCCAAAGCGAATTAAGCTCATCACTCGACTGGAGCCTAGCCAATACAGCTGAAGCCGCCAAAATCGGTAGTAAGCTCCTAGATATACCGTCACCTGCAATTAAGGCCGCGATTCCTCATGCCAATTTAACCGTTGCCGCGGCAGCTGATATTCGCGAGGATTTAGAACTTTTCTTCAAAACGCTATATGACATGAATCCGCAAATTCTCGGCGGCAGCATGCCTAAAGATAATTTCATCCTGAGCCTCTAAACTATGCTTTTATCTGCCGGTCGCCCCATTCGTCAATCGCGTCGAGTCCAACTCCTCTCATATTGTTGGGGAGTCTGGACAGCCCTTGCGGTCATCGCTGTTGTCTGTGCCTTTTGGCATTGGGGCTCGGTTATATTGGGCGATCTTGTACTGCCCGGTCCGGTCACCGTATTTGAGAGAAGTATTGCACTACTGCGCCATTATGAAGCAGCTGAAATACCCCACACTCTATTTCGTGCAGGGATTGCCATCAGCGCCGCTGTTGCTACCGGCGTGATTTTAGGCTTACTGACGGGGCTTTCCAAAACCATGGCACTTTTCTGTCGCCCCCTCATCAGTATGCTCTTGGGCATACCACCCATTATCTGGGTAGTATTAGCCATTTTCTGGTTTAATGTAGGTGATAGCAGCACCATCTTTACAACCTATATCGCTGTCACTCCTTTGATGTTCGCCTCAGCCTTACAGGGTATGTTGTCAATTGATCGCAATCTCGAAGAGGTGATGAGTGTCTATAAAGTGCGCTTTGACAAGCGCCTATATCATCTCTACTGGCCACACCTTCTCACACATTTATTACCCGCTTTCAATATTGCCTTTGCGATGGGACTTAAAATTGCCATTATGGCCGAGTTACTTGGCTCACCCGATGGTATAGGCGCGCAAATCGGTCTTGCTCGCACGATGCTAGAAACCGAAGTTGTGATGGCCTATGTGGTTATTTTGCTGCTCATTATTTATCTCGTTGAGTATCTATTAGTCGAGCCCTTAAAAATCATATTCTTACCTTGGGGTCAACGTCGTGGCTAGCTTACAACTGCATCAACTCAATAAGAGCCTAATGGGCGAACCTATCGTCGAAGACTTCAATCTCGAACTTAATGCAGGTGAGGTTATCTGCTTATACGGACCATCAGGTTGTGGTAAAACCACTATCTTAAGACTCATCGCAGGTTTAATCAGCCCAGATCGCGGCCAAATTGATTGCTCTTTTCTTCGTTTGCGCTATCTATTTCAAGAGCATCGTCTATTGCCGTGGCGTAGCCTCTGGGACAATATTTTATTAACACACCCAGAACCTAGCTCTTCACATACGCAAGAAGAAGCACGTCGCCTATTAACTAAACTGCACCTTCACACCGAAGATTACGACAAGTACCCCGATGAGCTATCGGGTGGTATGCGGCAGCGAGCTGCTCTGGTCAGAGCCCTACTTTGTGAGCCTGATTTATTACTTCTTGACGAACCTTTCAGTGCATTGGACTATGAGTTAAAGCTACAGCTCTATGCCTGGCTTCAAGAGTATATTGCCGCAGGCATGAGTGTCGTGATGGTCACTCATGATCGTTTTGAAGCATTACAATTAGCTGACAAAATCTGTATTTTGCCTCAAAAACCTGCACGCAATCAGGCCTTGATTGAACTCGAACAGCCGAGAGCAAATCGCGATGAGCACTTTGTGCAGCATTATTTGGCTCAACCTTTTTGGCAGGCATATCATGACTAAGAAAAAGTCACTTTCTGAAATTATTCATGATTTTTTTAGTAATCCTTTCCGCCTCTACTTTCTGTTAGCTGCACTCAGCATCATCCCCATTGCTTCCTTATGGTTATCAGTCGGTCTAAGTGCTTACTTTGATTGGGGTGTTTTATCACTCGACATCAATCCGCTGAGCTACCATGCCTATGGTTATTTAAATATTTTTGGCTCTGCTGCCTTTGCTGGTTTTATATTAACGGCAGTTCCGGAGTGGACTCACTTTACCCATTCTTTACGCCGATTATCTGCACTCACCCTGCTACTCTGGCTTGGCGGTATCATACTAAGCTTCATAGACTTACAACGTAGCGCACAGATAATGAGTCTATTTTGGTTAGTACTCACCACTTTTACCATCTATGCCGCTTTCAAGGATCGTAATCAGCGACAAATCAGTGTCTGTTTGATGCTAACTCTGATTACCGCCTTAACTATCGCTTATGGATTAAGTGGACAATGGACTTTTATTGTTGCTCTAGCTCACGCTTATATGATTGGAGTCGCACTCATCATTTTCCGTATTGGCATGGCCATGGGGTCTCAATCTTTAGATCAAGCCGGCCCTAAGGCAGACAAACTAAGTTATGTGCAAAACCCCTACTACAGAAATCTGAATATTATTTGTATGTACTTATACGTATTCAGTCTGCTCTTCCTGAGTGACCCGGTCTTTTCGAGCTGGTTAGCACTGGCTTCTGGTCTATCCATGATTGCTCGTCTACGCGATTGGCATCACCGCATTTTATGGCATGCCTCCTTTGTTCGTTGGCACTACTTGACCCTACTTTGCATTGGTGTTGGCTATATTTGGATGGGGCTAAGCGGGATCCTATCTTGGGGTAATCCAACCCAAGCACTGCATTTAATCCTTATCGGTGGCTTTATTTTTATGGTGATGCAAGTATTTAATATTGCCGGACTGATTCATAGTGGCCGTACAATTCCATTTCCCTGGACTAGTCAATGTGGCTTAGCGGCGATTTTAGTAGCTGCTCTATTACGTTCAATGAGCTTAAGCCTCGGCTGGGACTATGCCCTTTTTAGCTTGGTCATACCTAGTGCCTTGCTAATTATTGCTTTTGGCTTATCTATCCCAGTGTTCCTACGGATATTTATACAAACTGAAGCAACTCAACCAAGTCCCCGCAACTAAGCCCTAAATAAAAACTCACATAAGAGGTGAGTTAATAAGACCATTGATCTCTTAGAATCTAAAGTTCAGACCTGCAGTTATGGTACGACCATTACCTGGGAAATACATATCTTGATTATTAGCATCCTGAGCTGAAGCCATCGCCGGAGTCAGAGTCCATGAGATATAACGCTTATCAGTGAGATTATCCACTTGTACGTAGAAATTGGAGTCCTTAGCAAAATCATAACTAAAGTGAGCACCTAAGATAGCGTAACTACCTGAACCTACCCCATTCTTAACACAGCCCGAAAGTAGAATGTGCTCTCAGCCTGTAGTTAACAGGACTTAAGCGTTCCAACGACTCATGAGGTCTTTCGGTATTATAAATGGTTATCCACTCTTCGG
>JAAYRZ010000052.1 GCA_012518515.1 Alcaligenaceae bacterium | reverse complement strand
TAAATTTTATCCGTAGAGTTTAAAATCCTGGTATTTATACCACTGCGGAGTGGTAGTTCAGTTGGTTAGAATACCGGCCTGTCACGCCGGGGGTCGCGGGTTCGAGTCCCGTCCACTCCGCCAAAAGTCAAATTAAGCTCTTGTATTTATTTACAAGAGCTTTTTGCATTTCTAGACCTCCTTAATCCATCCTCCTTGTTAATAATCTCAAGACATAAACATAGATCAAAAAACATATTATTTGATGATGTTTGTACTAAACATGCATGGTATAACTACCAATACTAGGTTCAGTAAAAATAGGTTACATTGCTAGACCGCTTTTGAAAATAAATTGGAGGTTAACCTCATGCATAAGAAATTATTAGTGGCGGCATTATCCGCCGCCCTATTTGTTCCTTTAGCAGCGCAATCCAAAACATTGCGTTGGGCCAGCCAAGGCGATATTTTAACGCTAGACCCTCATGCTCAAAATGAGGGTCTTAATATTGCTGCCAGCAGCTATGTATACGAACCCTTGGTTCAATATGATAAAGACTTCCAAATCACGCCTGCACTAGCTACCGAGTGGGATACCCCATCGGATACCTTATGGCGTTTTAAAATTCGTGAGGGTGTGAAGTTCCACGATGGCTCTGACTTTACTGCAGAGGATGCCGCTTTTTCTATACAACGTGCGATGGCGCCAACCTCAAACTTTAAAGCCTATGTTAATGGCATCAAGGAAGCTCGCGCGACTGACTCACACACTCTGGAAATTGAACTAGAGGGTGCTAACCCTGTGTTACTACGCCAATTGACCAACGTCTTTATGATGAGCAAAGCTTGGTCAGAAGCTAATGACACCACCGTCCCACAGGATTTCGCTAATCAGCAAGAAACCTTTTCGGCACGCAATGCTATGGGTACTGGTCCTTATAAGTTAAGCTCACGAGAAGTCGATATTCGCACCGAATATACTGAGAATGAGAACTGGTGGAACAAAGAAAATAAAGTAGGCAATGTCACCCAAATTATCTATACACCAATCAGTCAAAATGCCACTCGTACCGCTGCTCTACTCTCTGGTGAAATTGACTTTGTGCTAGATCCACCAGCTCAAGACTTAGAACGTATCAAACGTCAAGCCAAGGTCGTTGAAGGTAACGAGTACCGCACCATTTATCTTGGCCTAGACCAAAAAAGTGAGGAGCTTAAATACAGCAATCTAAAAGGCAAAAATCCTTTTGCTGATGTAAGAGTTCGCGAAGCACTTTACCTAGCTATTGACACAGAAGCCATCAAGCGCTCCGTCATGCGAGGTTCTTCGGCGCCTACAGGCACCATGGTTGCACCTCAGGTACATGGTTGGAGCGAGGACCTAGCACAGCGTCCTAAGCCTGACCTAGACAAAGCCAAGGCCTTAATCGCTGAGGCAGGTTATCAGCCTGATGAAATCAACTTCACACTTGACTGCCCAAATAACCGCTATATCAATGACGAAGCCATTTGTCAGGCCATCGTAGCGATGTGGGCACGCATTGGGGTCAAGGCTAACCTTAACTCCATGCCACGCGCGACCTACTTCCCCAAGGTTCAGTCCTATGACACGAGCGCCTATTTATTCGGCTGGGGTGTACCAACATTTGACGCTCTCTACACCATACAAAGCCTATTTCACTCCAAAGGTGAAGGCGCTGATGGTTCCTTTAACTTCGGTAATTATGAAAATCCAGAAGTCGATAAGCTCATCGATATCGTCAAAACCGAAACTGACGAGGCTAAACGCGACGAGGCTATTTATCAGGCACTGAAAATTCATGCTGAAGAGTTTGGTCATCTACCAATTCATGACCAGGTGATTCCTTGGGCCATGGCTAAAAACGTAGATGTTATCCACCGCGCTGACAATCGCTTAACCGTCGAGTGGGTGGTTGTTAACGATTAATCATTATTTAATCGTTCTGAGCAAGTAGTTTTCTATCATCAACAACAATTAACGCAAGTCTTAACTAGTTTTTCTAGTTAAGACTTGTCTATTCGCACCTATGCTCGTCTTTCTTATCCGTCGCCTGTTTCAGGCAATTATCGTGATGCTGGTGGTCACTTTACTGGCGTTTATTCTCTTCCGCTATGTCGGTGACCCTGTCACTATCATGCTAGGGCAAGACGCCACTGATCTAGACCGCCAACAATTACGCCAGAGTCTCGGCCTCGATCAATCTTCCGTTCTTCAATTTTGGAACTTCCTCCAAAATGCAGTACAGGGGGAGTTTGGTTTATCCTTGCGCCAGGGACAAAGTGTCTCAGAGTTAATCAAGGATCGCTTACCAGCTACCGTAGAACTCTCCGTTGTCGCTGCTTTTCTTGCCTTATTTATTGGTTTACCATTGGGTGTATACACGGCATTAAAGCGTAACTCCTGGATCTCTCAAGCCATTTTGTCTTTTTCATTATTAGGTATTTCCTTACCAACTTTCTTAATCGGTATCTTATTAATTCTGATTTTCTCTGTGCAACTTGGTTGGTTACCTAGTTACGGTCGAGGTGAAGTCTTACACTTAGGCTGGTGGAGTACTGGCTTATTTAGTTGGGGCGGTATTAAACACCTAATATTACCCTCTATCACTCTTTGCCTATTCCAATTAACCTTAATCCTAAGACTTGTACGCTCCGAGATGCTAGAGGTTTTACGGACTGACTATATTAAATTTGCCCGCGCTAGAGGTCTAACTCAACGTGCAATCCACTTTGGTCACGCCTTAAAAAACACCATGGTGCCCGTAATTACCATTACTGGTTTACAGTTGGGTGGCATTATTGCTTTCTCCATTGTGACTGAAACGGTATTTCAATGGCCCGGCATGGGTTTACTCTTTATGCAAGCGGTGCAATTTGCGGATGTCCCCGTCATGGCTGCATATTTATGTCTGATCGCTTTAGTTTTTGTAACTATTAATCTGATCGTTGATTTACTTTATTTTGTGGTTGACCCACGCTTACGCGTAAGCCTCAACCGCTCGGGAGCATAAGTATGAGTGCTCTAAAACGCTTCTGGGATAGTGACATAGCTTGGTCCTGGCGTCATACGCCAACAGCCATGTTCGGCACCATCGTCACGCTCATTTTATTTATTGCCGCCTTCGGGGCGCCATGGGTAGCGCCTCATAACCCCTTCGATCTGGCTTCAATCGACTTATTTGATGCACTACTTCCACCTGCTTGGGAGGAAAGTGGCAAACTCAAATACCTCCTAGGCACTGACAATCAGGGTAGAGACTTATTCTCCTCCCTCCTGTATGGCACCCGAATTTCCTTGCTGATCGGCTTTGCTTCGGTAATACTCGCTATGTTTATCGGCATCTTACTAGGACTGATTGCTGGTTACGCCGGCGGACGGGTTGAGTCCTTTATCATGCGCGTGGCTGATGTACAGCTGTCATTCCCTGCCATTTTGATCGCTCTATTAATTGATGGAGTGGCACGTGCCGTCGTCCCTCAAAACATGTTGGACACCATTTCTTTTCCTGTCCTAATTGGGGCTATTGCACTAGCCGGTTGGCCGCAATATGCACGGACCGTACGTGGCTCTACTATGGTAGAAAAAAATAAGGAATACGTGCAGGCTGCTAAGGTCATCGGCGTTTCCGGCCCTCGCATCATGTTGACTCATGTCCTACCTAATGTGACTGGGCCCGTACTTGTCTTGGCCACTGTCCACTTAGCAACGGCCATCATCACTGAAGCGACTCTCTCCTTCTTGGGTGTTGGCGTACCGCCTACCTCACCCTCATTAGGCACCCTAATTCGTGTAGGTAATGACTTCCTCTTCTCAGGTGAGTGGTGGATTACCATTTTCCCAGGCGTGATGTTAGTACTACTCGTACTGTCGGTTAACTTATTAGGCGATTGGTTGCGCGATGCGCTCAACCCTAAATTGAACTAGGTTTAAAGCAATGAGTTCATTATTAGAAGTAAAAAATCTTAAAGTGGAATTTCCCACTCGCCGAGGTATCTTAAAAGCACTGGATGACGTGTCCTTTACGATTGCTCGCGGTGAGGTCCTTGGTGTTGTAGGCGAGTCCGGTGCTGGCAAGTCCTTGACCGGCTCAGCCATCATCGGCTTATTAGATCCTCCGGGACGTATTAGTGGCGGTGAGATTCACCTTGATGGCAAACGCATTGATAACTTAAATCCTAAAGACATGCGTAAAATACGTGGCCGTGAGATCGGCGCTATCTTTCAGGATCCACTGACCTCACTCAACCCACTTTACACGGTAGGTCAGCAGATTGTTCAAACCATTCAAACACACCTGAATCTGACTCATAAGCAAGCTAAAGAGCGCGCTATTGAGTTACTAGAATCAACTGGTATTCCGGCAGCACGTGAACGAATCGACCACTACCCTCACCAGTTTTCCGGTGGGATGCGCCAACGTGTAGTGATTGCCTTAGCTTTAGCTGCCGATCCTAAGCTCATTGTGGCCGATGAGCCAACCACCGCCCTGGATGTATCAATTCAGGCACAAATTATTGACCTACTCAAAAAACTCTGTAAGGAAAATGGCACCTCAGTCATGCTGATCACTCATGATATGGGTGTGATCGCAGAAACCGCTGACCGAGTCGCTGTAATGTACGCTGGTCGTATCATTGAAATTGGCCCGGTACAACAAGTGATACAAGAAGCCTTACACCCCTACACCAATGGCTTGATGCGCTCTATTCCCACACTCGATCCGGAGATTCAGGAACTAGAACAGATTCCTGGTAGCATGCCACGCTTAAATGCTATCCCTGCAGGCTGTGCCTTTAATCCACGTTGTCGTGAAGTCTTTGATAAGTGTCTAACATATCGCCCTAACTTACTAGCAGTCAACGGTCGCCAAGTAGCCTGTTGGTTACATGAGGAGGTACAAGCATGAGCCAACAACCATTAGTTGAAGTTAAACATATTGCGCGTTATTTTGATGTATCCTCACCTTGGTTAGAGCGTGTGATTTATCGTCGTCCCAAGATTTTTTTACGAGCGGTGGATGACGTCAGCTTTACCTTAAATAAGGGTGAAACCTTGGCCTTAGTTGGTGAGTCCGGTTGTGGAAAATCGACTGTTGCACGGCTTCTTACAGGCTTATATGGTCTTAGCAAAGGCAGCATTAAGTTTGATGGCGAAGAGCTCTCTACAATGAACTCGCAGCAGGCCAAAGCTATGCGCCGTCGCCTACAAATGATTTTTCAAGACCCCTATGCCAGTTTAAATCCACGCTGGCGTGTAGGTCGTATCATTGCCGAGCCTTTACGTACTCATAGCAATCTTTCTAAAACAGAGCAACAACAGCGAGCAGCCGAACTACTGGAGCAAGTGGGTTTAAGTGCGGCTGATGTTAACCGCTACCCACATCAATTCTCCGGCGGTCAGCGCCAGCGTATTTCTATTGCACGAGCTTTAGCATTGAATCCTGAGTTTATCGTCTGTGATGAGCCTACCTCAGCGCTTGACGTCTCAGTCCAAGCTCAGGTCTTGAACCTAATGAAAAAGCTACAAAAAGAGTTGGGCCTTAGCTATTTGTTCATTTCTCACAACCTTGCAGTTATACATCATATGGCTGATCGCGTGGGGGTCATGTATTTAGGACGAATTGTCGAGATTGCCTCACGTGACGATCTCTTTGCTACACCACGTCACCCCTATACCAAAATGCTTTTGGGCGCAATTCCTGATATGAGTGGTAGCGGAAAACGTCGGGTGCAGGTAGCCGGAGAGGTTCCCAACCCACTAAACCCACCCAGTGGCTGCACTTTTCATCCACGCTGCCCACTTGCCAATGAGCGCTGCCGACAAGAAATCCCTGAACTGATGGCATTTCAGGGGATTCAAATTGCCTGTCATGCGGTGGCTGAAGGCAGAGATTTAGATTAGCTTCACCTTAAAGGCTCCCTTCTCGGAGCCTTTATCTATTAAATACAATAAAATCCCCTTAAACTCGCTAACTTTACAACCTTTAGCCTAAAAAGTTCTATCCTATAGACAGATATAAGATGCCCCTACAGTGCAGTGGCCGTATTTTAAATAACGACAATTTTATCAAAAGACAAGGTTAGTTATGAGCACAGTACAAGAACTTGCCGATCAGCTATTTACAGCGGAACAAACTAAACAAGCGATTGCACCGATTGCCGAGCAAATCAAAGCCATCGCCGGTAAAGAAGATCCCCTCAAAGTAGCTTATGAAATACAACAAATTAACTTAAAACGCCGCACGAAAAGCGGTGCTCGTATTGTTGGTAAAAAAATTGGTTTAACCTCATTAGCTGTACAACAGCAAATCGGCGTCGATCAGCCCGATTATGGTTCAATTTTTGCTGAAAGTGCTCATGGCACTTATGAGGTAATTGATGGCTCTTCCTGGATTCAGCCAAAAGCAGAAGCAGAAATCGCCTTCGTACTAGCAAAAGATTTGAACAAGGAAAAGCATACCCTAGCCGATATTATTTCAGCGACAGAATACGTGTTACCTGCGTTTGAAGTTGTTGACAGTCGAATTGCCAACTGGAAAATCAGCCTATTGGATACGGTAGCCGATAATGCCTCTTACGTTGCCTTTGTCTTAGGCGGACAGCCTGTCCCATTGAGCCATATTGATCTATCACGTTGCGGTATGTATATCGAACGCCAAGGTCAAGAGGTCTCCGTCGGAGCAGGTGTCAATTGCTTGGGCAACCCACTCAATGCAGCCGTCTGGTTAGCAGACCGCATGGTCGCCATGGGTACCCCACTAAAAGCCGGTGAGATATTACTCAGTGGCGCCCTAGGCCCCATGGTAGGGCTAGGCCGTGAGGAGTCCTTAACTGCTCATATTGAGGGTTTAGGTTCGGTCACCTTAATTATTGAATAGGAAAAGTTAAATGGATCAGCAAGCAATCGCAAAAAAGTTATCCAACGCCGCAGCACAAGCTCAAGCCGTGGAGCAATTCCCAACAAGTGCTTTTACTTTACAAGAAGCCTATGACATTCAACGCTTGGTCGTAGCGGACCGTGTTAACAAAGGTCACCCAATTTGTGGCATCAAAATGGGCTTTACCAGTCGCGCCAAAATGGATCAAATGGGCGTACATGATCTGATTTGGGGGCTTCTAACCACCGATATGCTTATCGAAGATGCCAGCGAAGTCGATCTCGATCAATTCGTCCACCCACGTGTTGAGCCGGAAGTCTGCTTCTTAATTAAAAAAGACATTGATCGGCGCTTAACCGCCCTAGAATTAGTAGACTACATTGAGGCTGTTGCACCGGCACTAGAAATTATCGACTCCCGTTTTCAAAACTTTAAATTTGACTTAAATAATGTGGTAGCAGATAACTGCTCCTCTGCCGGTTTTGTTGTAGGTAACTGGTCACGCAACATCGATGCTATCACTAATGCATATGTTGGCTTAAGCATTAATGGCCGTATCAGACAAGGTGGTTCAACCGCAGGAATCCTTGGCAATCCCCTACGCTCCGTCGTCCAATGCTCTCGCCTACTGGCAGAACGTAAAGAAGTATTACCGGCTGGGAGCTTTTTAATGGCTGGCGCAGCGACTCCTGCAGAATTGCTAACTAAGGGTGATTTTGTAGAAATTGATGTAGCACATTTAGGTAAAGCCAGTTTTTCCGTGAAAATTTAATTCAGTTATTTATCAAATAAACCGCTACAAACTGATAGATTATTTCATTTTTAAGAATAACATATTAGAAAAAATGACTCCTCAGATATCTCCAGTTTTGTTATAACTAACTAACACAATTATTTTTAAGGAACAGTCATGGGCATTTTAGTAAACGGCGTCTGGAAAGAAGACGCTCTAATAAAAAATAAAGAAGACGGTAAATTCATCCGTCCCGACTCTCCTTTTAGAGACTGGATCACCGCCGACGGTAGCCCCGGCCCGAAGGGTCAGACAGCCTATCCTGCTGAGCGCGGTCGCTACCATCTGTATGTTGGTCTAGCTTGCCCATGGGCACACCGAACCCTGATTGTAAGAGCACTCAAGGGTCTTGAGGACATGATTAGTGTTTCTGTAGTGCATTGGTACATGGGTGCTCAAAGCTGGAACTTTGAGCCGGCACCAGGTGTTGTTGCTGATCCCGTCATGGACGCCCAGTACCTACACCAAATTTACAGCTTAGCCAAACCCGATCTAAGTGGTAAAGTGACTGTACCTGTATTATTTGACAAAAAAGAAAAGAAAATAGTTAATAACGAATCATCAGAAATCATTAGAATATTCAATGAGGCCTTCGATGATCTTGGTGCCTTACCCGGCCATTTTTACCCTGCCCCTTTGCGTGGCGAAATCGATGAGATCAACGAGCGCATTTATCACACGCTCAATAACGGAGTCTATAAATGTGGCTTCGCAACAACTCAAGCAGCATATGAGGAGGCCTATGCCCCTCTTTTTGAGACCCTCGACTATCTAGAAGACGAACTCAATGAAGTTGATTACTTAATTGGCAATCAACTAACTGAAGCTGATATTCGCCTCTTTACCACTTTAATTCGTTTTGATGCCGTGTACTATGGTCACTTTAAATGCAATAAAAAACGCATCCAAGACTACCCTAATCTACATCGCTTTGTCGCACGCTTTATGAGCAATCCTAAAATTGCGGCAACCGTAGACTTTCATCATATCAAGCACCACTACTATGGTAGTCACA
Source organism: Alcaligenaceae bacterium (assembly GCA_012518515.1). GTDB lineage: Bacteria > Pseudomonadota > Gammaproteobacteria > Burkholderiales > Burkholderiaceae_B > Oligella. Next base: position 6,681 of record JAAYRZ010000052.1, on the reverse strand, counting down.
AGCAAATCAATCCAAGTGGTGTCGTACCAGTAGGCCCGGACGTCATGTACTAGCTCACACTAAACACATCAAGCAGTTACTCAAATGCCCCGGATGCAACACATTCTGGGCATTTATCTTGATGCTCACAGGTCTTATACTATCAATTTTCACTTATTTCATATAAGCTTAAATGAACCTTCTGAATATGTTAGTACCATAACTTTTCTTCTTAAGTGGATTTATGATCGATTGGATTCTTGAACATTGGAGCAGTGTTCTATTCTTTTTCTGGGCAGTATATTTTGTGCTGTTAGTTGGTACGATCCTCTTACAAAAACGCAATCCTGTCTCATCCATCGCTTGGATTTTATCGCTCAGTCTCTTACCTGTTGCCGGTTTATTTATTTATCACTTTTTTGGACCCCGTAAAATCAAAAAACAAAAAATGTCACGGGCTCAAAAGCGTTTATTTGTTCAACGCCAGCAGAAAGTCTGGAAAAATCTAATCGAGCCAACTACGCTAGACAAAAGGTACGCCCCCATTGTAAATCTGATTCGTCAGACAACTAATATGCCCCCTACTTACACAACGGGCTATGAGATTTACTCAGGTGGCGAGGCGACCTACGAAGCCATTTTTAAGGCCATTGCCGAGGCTCAGCATTTTATTTTGCTCGAATACTATATCTTTGCGCCCGACCAAACCGGCACTAAGTTACGCGACTTACTGATCACAAAGCTTAATGAGGGATTAAAAGTATTTTTACTCGTCGATGGGATGGGGTCAAAACGTCTTAGCAATGACTTTATGAAGGACTTTAAAAAGGCTGGCGGTCATCTCAGTTTTTTCCACAAACTCGGCCCGGGCAGCTCTTTTTCCCTAATCAACTTCAGAAACCACCGAAAAATCGTCATCTGTGATGGCAAAATTGCCTTCACAGGTGGTGTTAATATCACCGATACTCAGGATTTGCGTATTGATCCCAAAGCTTATCATGACGTTCACATGCGCTTTGAAGGTCCGATTGTCGAGTGGTTTGAAACTGTTTTTGCCGAGGATTGGTACTATTCTAACCGGGGAGACGAGGCTCTTTTACATTATTTAAAAGAAAAAAATGATGATCGATTGAGTCACTATAAAGAGCAACTACAAGCAACTGATGAGAGCACTAAAATACCTTCTCTATCCATGCAACTGATTCCCTCAGGTCCTGATAATGAATTGGCCCCGATTCTACGTGTGATGGTGGAGGCTATGCACTTAGCCCAACACCGTATCTATCTGACTACTCCCTATCTGGTGCCCGACCAATCCGCTCTTTTTGCACTGACATCTGCCGCCTTAAGGGGAGTGGATGTTAAGGTCCTAGTACCTAAAAAAACCGATACCTACATTGTGGGCAAAGCCGCTCAATCATGGTATGAAGACCTAATTCAAAGTGGCATCAAGGTCTATACGTATCTACCCAGAATGCTACACACCAAAACCCTGATCATCGATGATGATATTAGCTTTATCGGTAGTACAAACTTTGACTATCGCAGCTTTTATCTGAATTTTGAGTTGTCTGTTATCAGTTATGGTGAAAAAATTAATAAAAGCCTGAGCAAGGAATTTTATCAAAGCCTAGAAGAATCAGAATTAGTTAAATTAACTAAGTTACCGATTGGAGAACGCTTAATTCAGGCCTCAGCACGTTTACTATCACCTATTTTATAAAAGAATCAGCTTAAAAAATGAATAAAAAAGCAGCAAAGTCTTTGTTTTCAGAGGCTCAGTTAGGGATCAGCTTTGCTCTTGGTTGCTATATTTTTTGGGGATTATTCCCGCTATATTGGCATATCATCGGCAGTTTTGGACTAGACCCCGTACAAATCCTCGCACAACGTATTACCTGGTCATCAGTATTTGCAATTATTTTATTAATCGTCTCTCAACAACATAAAGCATTTTTTGAGGCATTTACTCAACCTACTGTATTATTAGTTTTTTTCCTCTCTGCCCTCACGCTTTCATTTAACTGGCTAACTTATATCTATGGGATTTCGATTAATCGAGTGCTCGATACTAGCCTAGGATATTTTATGTCACCACTGGTCAGCATCTTTCTGGCCCGTGTATTTGTCGGTGAAAGGATTAGCAGCAGTCAATTAGTTGCTGTCATACTCGCGGCATTAGGTGTTATATGGTTAAGCGTTTTAAGTGGTGATATTCCGTGGATAGCCATCATCCTAAGCTCAACCTGGGGCATTTATAGTATCTTCAGAAAAAAAGCTAGCTTGCCAGTTATCCCTGGCTTTGCTCTAGAAACCATCATGATGCTACCTTTTGCATTACTCTACTTAGCTTGGCTCAATAAGCAAGGTGAACTACTTTTCAGTAGCCTATCAGCACTACAAATCAGCATTTTAATCAGCACAGGTATTGTGACTGCCTTACCTTTGCTATTTTTTGCAGCTGCAGTAAAAAGAAGTAGTCTAGCCACAATCAGTATCTTGCAATATATTTCGCCTACAATTCAGTTTTTAATCGGCTTATTCATAATGAATGAAGTCTTTGACCTTACACGTTTCTTCGGCTATCTTCTAGTCTGGCTAGGTGTAATTGTCTTTAGCTTCAGCTCATTTAAACAATATCAACATACGCGGACTACTAAGCATCGCTAAACAGTTAATTTACGAAAATCAGGACATACACATGAGCGCATTTACCCACCTTAAAGAAACAAAAGTAGCCAGTAAAGAAATCTATGACGGTCAAATAGTACAAGTTTATATTGACACTATCACCCTACCGGACGGTCAACAAGCAACTCGTGAAGTGGTAAGACACTGTCCATGCGTTGCCGTTCTAGCCATCACAGATGACGATAAAGTGGTGTTAGTCAGACAGTTCCGTTACCCAGTTGATAAGCCATTGCTAGAAGTTCCTGCAGGAAAAATGGATGGTGATGAATCTGAAACTCCAGAAGCTACAGCGGCCAGAGAACTCGCTGAGGAAACGCCTTACACCGCTGAATCACTTGAATTAATCCATAATTTCTACACCGCCCCCGGTTTCTGCGATGAGTATATGTATTTATATAAAGCAAGTGGTCTTAGTGAAAACAGCCAGCTTCAACCTGACGAAGGTGAGTTTGTAGATACCGTACTCTACTCACGTGATGAAGTCATCAGTGCTCTTAAAAACAAAGAAATAGAAGATATAAAAACCATCGCCGCACTACAGCATTGGTTACTTGAAAGTCTATAAGATCCTATGCCCAATAAACTCACTAATGTTTCAAGCAATATGCAAAATGCTCCCATGAATCAGGCCAAAGAAACACACCTTGGGGTTATTTATGCCCTGGTCTGTTACTGCACCTGGGGCCTTTTTCCTCTTTACTGGTCCCTACTTAACGATCAAGGCATGTCAGCCGCACAACTGATGGGGCATCGTGTATTCTGGGCATCAATTTTCGCTCTATTGCTGCTATTTATTAGTAAACAACAAAAAGTTCTCTGGGGTGCAATAAAAGATCCTAAAGTACTTGGTATTTTCTTTTTAGCCTCAATAGCTTTAGGCAGTAACTGGTTAATCTATATTTACGGTGTTGCTATTAATCGCGTGATAGAAGCAAGTCTAGGCTACTTTATGTCGCCCTTGATGAGCATCGCCCTAGCACGCATTTTTATCGGTGAACGAATTAACGGTGCGCAGACAATTGCGGTGGTCCTTGCCTGTTGCGGCGTCCTCTGTCTAGCTATTTTAGGAGGTCAAATTCCCTGGATAGCCATCGGACTCAGCATCTCTTGGAGTTTTTACAGTCTACTACGTAAAAAGACGAGTTTATCCGTCATCCCTGGCTTTAGTCTAGAAACCCTACTCATGCTACCCCTTGCTGTGGGCTATTTATTTTGGTTACAGACAATTGGTGAATTCAGATTCTTTGAGCTGCCAGTTAAAACCATGCTATTAATTATCGGTACCGGACTACTGACCGGCTATCCGCTATTATTTTTTGCTGCTGCCGCTAAAAGAATCCGTCTCAGTACCTTAGGCATTTTGCTATACATCAATCCAACAATGCAGTTTTTAATCGGCTGGATTATATTAAAAGAGCCCTTTGATAGTATGCGATTTATCGCCTATGTGCTGGTCTGGATCGCTGTCATCATCTTTAGTTGCAGCAGCTATATACAATACAAAAAAGCTAATACACAGAAGCAACTAGGGGGATAGGCCTGAATTACCCTGCTCATCCGGACTGGAAATGCTCATCAACTTCCGCTCCGGACGCGCTAAACGCTGTGCGCTATGGGCAAATACCACACCTCGGGCTGGGCTGGTTAAGGTGATTTTATTTAAACTCACTGGATCCAAAATATCAACAATTGCTTGACCCGCTTCTACCCAATCTCCAGGCTGCACCAAATACACAGCAATACCAGCTACCGGCGCCTCGATATAGCACATACCACCCAAGGGATGTGGCGCGTTGATTAAAGGCGGCTGCTCCTCAACTTCCTCTGAAGGCAAAGCAATAAAGCCTTGATGATTTAAATACTGAATAATCGCCTTAGCGTCCTGCAAGGCTAAGTCATGGCAAAGGTCATACTCCCCTCTAAACTCAACCGTACTACTAATACATGCTAAATCTAAAGCTACATCAGGATATTTTTTACGCAATTTAATCCAGATAGTCGATAACACCTCATCAAATGAATTAGTCCCTGAGTCTTCTGATAATAATTGACAATGACTTCCTAAATAACGTGCTAGCGGTTCAAGATGCGACCATGTATCAGGGGTACCATACAAATGCATGACGGAGTGATTATCACAGTGCATATCCAAGATTAAATCCGCATCATAAGACCAAGAAATTAACGTCTTATGCAAAGAGTCCGTCTCCGTCACTACTGACAGCTCGTCAATCACCTGCTTTAAGTAACGCCGTATCAATCGTGTATTGTCTGCTGCACACTGTGACCAACTAATGCCCTGTCGTTCGATCAAGTCAATGAGCTTTTGGTATAAATCAAAGGTAGGCTGCAAGCGATTAAAATTCTGTGCAGTCGCCAAGTGAAATCGCCCGATATGTTGATAACTTACCATTTGTCCTAAACCAATAGGATTGCAAAAAGGTACCAAGACAATGTGGGCCTTCAAGCAGTCATTTTGCTCTAGGGCTAATAACTCCTGATGCAAATAATATGCTACCAAAGAACCGGGTAATTCATCCCCATGTAAACTGGCTTGCATATACACTTTTTTACCCTCAGCAGGACCAAAATGAAGCGCTGTCAGCTGGTAGGAAGTACCCGGTGTGGAACCACTTAACCTAAGCGTTTCTGCTTGCATAGTTAACCTCATTAAAAAAGCCAGATTGAATTAGTTTAACTGAATCACATCAGAATACACTTAAAAAACCCCACAACAAACAATCAAAAAAGTCCTTATCTTACAAAAACACAACAAATCAACCAATCTTCGCTTAACTTCTTCTATTTGTCCTTATTTTGACTAAAAAATTATTTGAAAATTTAAACCTCACCTACTAACATCATTGACATCAATATGGAGACGTCAATGGAAACAATCACCTTATCTCGCACAGACTCATTTGTCGATCTTGACACTACAAAATGGACAATGGAACAAGTCACTGAACTATTTGAATTACCCTTTATGGAACTGATGTTTCAAGCTCAGACCATACATCGCCAATTTCATAAAGTAGGTGAAGTTCAATTATCCACGCTTTTATCAATTAAAACAGGTGGCTGTCCTGAAGATTGCACTTACTGCCCCCAATCATCTCGCTACCATACAGAGGTAGAAAAAGAAAAACTCATGGCCGTTGAAGAAGTGGTCAAAGCTGCTCAGGCTGCCAAAGAACAAGGCGCCTCACGCTTCTGTATGGGTGCGGCGTGGCGCGGTCCAAAACAACATCAAATTGAAGTAGTCAGCGAAATGGTGCGTCAAGTAAAAGCACTTGGCATGGAGACCTGTGTTACGCTCGGCATGTTAAAAGATGGCCAAGCCGAAGAACTAAAAGAAGCCGGACTGGATTACTATAATCACAACATCGATACCGCCCCCGAGTTTTACGGCAACATCATCACAACACGTACGTATCAAGATCGACTCGATACCTTGGAACGCGTGCGTCAAGCTGGAATTAATGTGTGTTGTGGTGGTATTGTCGGCCTTGGTGAATCTCGCCGTGAGCGTGCCGGCCTCCTAGTTGAACTCGCCAATATGACCCCGCCTCCACAATCCGTGCCGATTAATCATTTGGTCAAGGTAGCTGGAACACCACTTGCAGATGAAGAGGACTTGGATCCCTTTGAATTTATTCGCACCATTGCGGTAGCCCGTATCTTAATGCCCAACTCCAAGGTTCGTCTATCAGCAGGACGTGAGCAAATGGATGATGGTACCCAAGCGCTGTGCTTTATGGCGGGCGCCAATTCGATTTTCTATGGGGATTGCTTATTAACCACATCCAATCCACAAAGAGAAAAGGATCAAGACCTATTTAAACGACTTGATTTATATAGCGCCTAATCCCTCTCTATAACGCAAAAAGCCCATGACTCTAAACTCATGGGCTTTTGTGAATTATCTGACAGCTAGAACTACTCGTCAGAGCCTTCTAAACGATAAACTAGCACTGATACAGGTGCTAACTGGATTACCTTGGTAGTGAC
>JAAYRZ010000051.1 GCA_012518515.1 Alcaligenaceae bacterium | reverse complement strand
TTAAGACCATTAAAATCAGCATAACGCTCTTCAAGCTCATCGACCATGCGCAAACTTTGTAAATTATGCTCAAAGCCCCCTACCTCTTCTGGTAAATGAGCCCGCATATATTCATTCAGTGCATCCTGACCTGCATGACCAAAGGGAGTGTGACCCAAATCATGAGCCAAGCAAATTGCCTCAACCAGGTCCTCATTAATTAATAAATTTCTGGCTAGCGCGCGGCCGATCTGTGCAACCTCAAGACTATGAGTCAGGCGCGTTCTAAACAAATCACCCTCATGATTCACAAAAACCTGAGTCTTGTACTCCAGACGTCTAAATGAATTACAGTGAATAATACGGTCCCTATCACGCTGAAAAGGATTACGTTTTAGGTCACTTTGCTCAGCATGCATACGTCCACGCGAAGCCTCTGGGTGACTAGCATAAGAGGCCAAATTAGCAACGCAAACCATAGAATTAGTCATCAGATTCAGGCCTTTCTCCATCAACACCGTAAATACCACCGGTACGACCAGTACCTGCACCGGCATCTCTTGCCACCTGTGCTCGACGAGCCATCTCAGCAGCCACCTCTGAGCTATCCACAACTGTACTAGCCGCCACAGCCTCAGGCTCCACGGCAGACTCATTCACCGGCTCAGCTGGGTTTTCAACATGAGTCTTAAGAGCAACGTCTTTAGAAGTGGTTTTTTCCAGTACCAGACTGACTAGCTCTTGGGCGGCACCCTGTACCTTGGCTTGACCAATTTCATCTAAGACAACAAACTTAATCTTACCGCTGGTGGCCTTCTTATCTAACTTCATGGTTTCAAACCACTTGTCCTTACCACCCAAAGCTGGCGCAACGGTAGGACAAGCAATTTTTTTAACCAGAGCACGCACTCGTTCTACATCTTCTTTGGGGAATTTGCCTACAGCTGCTGATAACTCAGCCGCCTGAACCATACCACAACCAACTGCCTCACCATGCAACCACTCACCATAACCCAGTCCATTTTCAATGACATGGGCAAAGGTATGACCAAAATTCAGAATCATGCGGCGGTTTGACTCCTTTTCGTCTTCTTCAACTACCTGAGCTTTCAGCTCACAAGAACGATGAATCGCATAGCTAATCGCCTCTGGCTCCAATGCCATCAACTCATCGGCAAAATCCTCGCACCAGTTAAAGAACTCGCGATCCATGATCAAACCGTATTTGATTACCTCAGCCAGTCCAGCACTAATCTCTCGCTGTGGCAAGGTTTTTAATACATCAATATCAATATCAACAGCGATGGGCTGATAAAAAGCACCAATCAAGTTTTTGCCTAAAGGATGATTAACCGCTGTTTTACCACCCACTGAAGAATCAACTTGGGCTAATAAAGTCGTAGGAACCTGTATAAAACGGATGCCACGCATAAAAGTGGCCGCAGCAAACCCACCTAGGTCACCAACTACTCCGCCACCCAAAGCAACTAGAACCGATTTACGATCCAGTTTATTTTCTAACATAAAGGTATAAACAGAATTTAAGGTATCCAGATTTTTATACTGCTCACCATCTGGAATATCAAAACTGTAAATATCTTTGCCTGTCACCTTTAAGGCTTTGAGCGCAGCATCACCATGTAATGCTCGCACAGTAGGATTGCTCAATAAGATGATGGCACTCGCATCAGGCGGAATAGAAGTCCCAAGCTGCTGAATGATATTTGATCCTATCTGGATGGGGTAACTGCCTCCCGGCACATTGACTCGAACAATACTCATTTATCGTCTCTTTCGGCTAACAAGTTAATAATCTGCTCAACAATAAGATTCTGTGAGTCTCCACTTGAATCAATAATATGATCCGCAGAACTCTCGTAAATCTCTGCTCGCTCTGATAATAATTCAGCTAAACGCTCTTTGGGATTAGGGGTTGCTAATAAAGGACGGTTTTTATCTTTGGCCACTCGTCGATACAATTCATCAACCGCAACCCGCAGGTAAATAATTTGCCCGTATTGCTTCATCAGCTCTCGATTTTCTGGGCGCAATACGGCACCGCCCCCTGTCGCCAAAATTATCTCTTTATTTAAAATAACATCTTGCAGAACTTCATTCTCGCGTTTACGGAACCCTTCCTCACCTTCGATGTCGAAGATAGTAGGTATGTCTACACCGCAGCGCTCAACAATGGCGTGGTCTAAATCAATAAACTTGCGCCCTAATTTTTTGGCCAGCGCTCGACCGACCGTTGTTTTACCGGCACCCATCATACCAATCAGGATGATGATGCTCTTTTCAGGTAATTCACCGGGTGCTACCGTGATATTCATTGTGTTTTCAATAATTTAATATAATTTATAGTTAATAAGTTTTTACACTTTAGGCAAATTTTACACATTTCCCGCTGTCTTTGTCGTTATTTTAACGCTAAACTAGGGGCTAAGCTTAATTTAGCAGCATTGTATGTAGCTTCACATCTTCGCTTTTAAAGCGCGTTATTACACATGAGTCAAAAAAAGCAATCTCCCAAAAATTCCGGATTCGGTTCGTTTATTGGTCGTTTTTTAGTTAAAACCCTATTTTTCGGCCTGGGTTTGGCGGTTTGTGGTCTGATCTTCGGCACCCTAGTCGTCAGTTCCGTCTGGCCTAATCTACCGAATCTAACTGCAATGACGGATTACCGTCCACGCATTCCCTTACGTATTTATACTGCTGACAAGATTCTGCTCGCCGAATACGGTGAAGAGCGACGCAATGTTCTGCGTATCGACGAGTTCCCAGAGCATATGAAACTCGCCATCATGGCAGCAGAAGACGACAACTTCTACGAGCACTCAGGTGTAGACTGGCGTGGTGTCATGCGAGCTGCCTTGGCTAACGTGTCTTCTGGCGGCCGTGCCCAGGGCGCGAGCACCATTACCATGCAGGTCGCACGTAATTTTTACCTGAGCTCCGAGAAGTCATACTTGAGAAAGTTTTACGAGCTCTTATTAACCTACAAAATTGAAGAAAATCTAAGCAAAGACCAAATTCTTGAGCTTTATATGAACCAGATTTATCTGGGTCACCGCTCCTATGGCTTCTCTGTTGCTGCACGAACTTATTTTGCCAAACCTTTATCCGAGGTAACACTGGCTGAGGCCGCTGTTCTAGCAGGGATTCCAAAGGCACCCTCTATCAACAACCCACGCACTAATATGCAGGGCGCTCTGGACCGTCAAAACTATGTCCTCGGCCGTATGTTGCGCTTAGGCTATATTACTCAGGAAGAGTACGATGAAGCCAAAGCTGAAGAAATTGTAACCCGCTCACTTCATGACGTTGAGACTGAAGAAGCCTCACGCATTACTCAGGTTCAGCGCCATGGTCAATATGTAGCAGAGTTGGCCCGCCAATTGATGTACCTAACTTACAAGGATAATGTCTACGGTCGCGGCCTCAATGTCTACACCACAGTTAATTCCAAAGATCAGGCCGCGGCCTACCATACCTTACGTAAAAACATCATGCAGTTTACACGTAACCGCCCATATCCTGGCCCTGAAGGCAATATCGAGTTAGCCGAAGGAATTGAGCATGATGATGAGGCTATGGAGAGAATTCTTTACGATATCCGTAAAGAGCATCCTAATGACGATGACCTGTTAGTCGCCGTGGTGCTGTCTTCCTCCGCTGACAAAGTAACGCTAATGCGTCGCGTCGGCGAGATTCTTGAGCTGACTGGCAAGGAACTAAATAACGCACGTCGTGCCTTACCACCAAAACCTAACAATGCCAAGCCAATTCTACGTGGCTCGATTGTTTATATTCAGCGCTTTGAGGAAGATGGTTGGTCTATTGTCAATGAGCCAGCCGTCGAAGGTGCCTTTGTTGCTCTTGATGCCAACTCTGGTGCTATCCGTTCGATGATTGGTGGCTTTAACTTTAATCGTGGTGATTTTAATCGTGTAACGCAAGCATGGCGCCAACCAGGCTCCACCTTTAAACCTTTCATTTATGCGGCAGGCTTAGAGCGTGGCCTAACACCTGAAACCCATATTTCCGATCAACCCTTTGTACTAACTGCACGCCAAACCGGTTCCCAACCTTGGCACCCCAAGAACTATGGCGACCGCTACACCGAGAGCCAAACCATGCGTCGTGGTTTATATCAATCACGCAATATGATTTCCATTCGCGTACTAGAAGCCGTAGGAGCTGATTTTGCCCGTGACTATATCACTCGCTTTGGCTTTGATATACGACGTCAGCCACAAAAGAGTGCCTACTTGACCATGGCGTTGGGTGCTGGTAGTGTGACCCCCCTACAGATGGCTGGGGCTTATGCAGTCTTTGCCAATGGGGGCTATCGCGTGAATCCTCATATTATTGACTATGTTTTGGATCCGGATGGTAACGAGATCATGCGGACCCAGCCTCAAATGGCTGGTGACGAGAATAACCGTGTACTGGATGCACGCACGGCCTATGTGATGAACGACCTGCTCCACGGTGTTGCCACCACTGGTACAGCAGCCCGTACAACGAATACACTAGGCCGTAAAGATCTTCATGGTAAAACGGGTACAACCAACCAGTCCTTTGATGCATGGTTTGCCGGCTATACACCTGATCTAGTGGGCGTTTCTTGGTTAGGTTATGACCAACCTCGTTCATTAGGCAGTAACGCCACAGGTGGCCAATTAGCCATGCCAATCTGGATTGAGTATATGCAAACCGCTCTTAAGGGAGCCCCAGAAAAGACACCAGGACCTCTACCCGAGGGGCTAGTCAAAACTGACGGTAATTTCTACTACTCCGAGTTCCCTCAAGGCAAGGCTTTTGCCAATATTGGCACTAAGCAAGGTGCTGGCTCTAGTTCCGGTAGCTTTACAGGTAGTGGCGGTCAACGCTTTACTCCAATTCAGCCACGGCGTGACCCGGTACAACGTACGATCGAGTCCTTTAATCCAACAGGTGGTCCTCCAATTCGTTTCTAGAGCATCATTTATTGACATTATTTAGACTTGAAGAGTCGTTATAATCGGCTGGTATCATCAAAGGTATCAGCCGTTTTTTTTGTCTTAATTACGACTTTTGCAGTGGACATTAAGGCTTATGATGATTAATGCTTTGAAACACCATATAAAATCTTTTATAGTCTAAGCTGATATTGAATAATAACTTTTATAGGAGCAGGAGATGATTCATTCCGGACCGGCGATTACCGTACAAATGCTAGATGAGGGCATTGCAGAGTTTAAGTTTGATTTAGAAAATGAATCGGTTAATAAGTTTAATCGCGTTACTCTTGATGATTTAGCAGCAGCCATCAAAGCGGTAAAAGCCAATTCCCAGGTCAAAGGCCTACTAGTTACTTCCGGTAAAAACTTTTTTATCGTGGGTGCTGATATTACAGAATTTGGCGATGTCTTTAAACATGGTCGCGACCACATCGAAAATTGGGTCATGGACATTCACCAAACCTTTAACGCCTTTGAAGATCTGAACATTCCTAAAGTTGTAGCGATTAATGGCTTCGCTCTAGGCGGTGGTTTAGAAATGTGTCTAGTAGCCGACTACCGCGTGATGAGCGATAAAGCTCAAATCGGTCTGCCTGAATTAACCTTGGGTCTGATCCCAGGATTTGGTGGCACTGTCCGTCTAGCGCGTGTTGCAGGTGCCGCTAAAGGCATCGAGTGGATTAGTACCACACGCCCACGCAAAGCAGAACAAGCCTTAGCTGATGGTGTCGCTGATGAAGTCGCCGCTCACGATGAGTTAAGAGAGACTGCACTCAATGCCCTTAAAAAAGCCATTGCAGGAGAAATTGACTGGCAAGCTAGACGAGATATCAAATTGCAGCCTATCGCTATGCCTGAGGGGGATAGCAAGGCATTTTTTGACAACATCCGTGCAGAATTAAGTAAAAAAACCGACCCCGTACAATACCCTGCCAGCAAAGCTTATCTAGACGTCATTGAGGAATCGGCTGATATGCAGCGAGATGATGCAGTCAAGGTTGAAGCCAAGCACTTTGCAGATGTTTGCGTCACGCCACAGGCTGATGCTTTAGTAGGCCTCTTCCTTTCTGACCAATTAATTAAGCGCATCGCCAAGAAAAACTCCGCTGCTGCAATTGAGGTTAATAAAGCCGCTGTACTCGGCGCTGGCATCATGGGTGGTGGTATTGCCTATCAAGCGGCTACCAAAGGCACCCCTATCATCATGAAAGACATTGGCCAAGCACAACTGGATTTAGGGATGAGCGAAGCCGAAAAGCAACTTGATCGTCAGTTACAACGTGGCCGTATCACCGAGGATAAAAAAGCCGCTACGCTGGCTATGATTGAACCAAGCCTAAATTATGAGGGCTTTAAAGACGTTGATATTGTGATTGAAGCGGTAACTGAAAACATCAAGGTCAAAGAAATCGTCCTTAAAGAGGCTGAAAAAGAGGTGCGTGAAGACGCAATTTTAGCATCTAACACCTCAACGATTTCCATTAGCGAATTGGCTAATAGCCTTGAACGTCCTGCGAACTTCGTCGGTATGCACTTCTTTAATCCGGTACCGGTAATGCCTTTAGTCGAAGTCATTCGAGGCCAAGAAAGCTCAGCTGAAGCTGTTTCCACTGCGGTCGCTTTAGCCGTCAAAATGGGTAAATCACCCATCGTTGTAGAAGACTGCCCTGGCTTTTTGGTAAATCGTGTGCTGTTCCCGTATTTCGGTGCTTTTGACCGTTTAGTTAAAGACGGCGCCTGCCTCATTAAAATCGACCAAGTCATGGAAGACTTCGGTTGGCCTATGGGTCCTGCTTACTTGTCCGATGTCATTGGTTTAGACACCTGCGTACATGCATCAAAGGTTTTAGCCGATGGTTTCCCTGATCGCATGAAAGCCGATTATACCGGTGCCACTGAGGCATTATTCGAAGCCGATCGTTTAGGTCAGAAAAATGGCAAGGGTTTCTACAAATACGTTGCCGATGACAGTGGCCGTAAGCGTAAAACGCCTGATGAAGAAGTACGAGACATCCTTGCTCCGCATGTGGATGCCGCCGGTGGTCCGGGTTCTGTGGAGTTTTCTACTGAGGAAATCCGCGATCGCCTTATGATCGCCATGTGTAACGAAGTCGCTCGTTGTATCGATGAGAAAATTGTGGCCAGCCCTGATGAAGCCGATATGGCCTTAATCATGGGTCTTGGCTTCCCAAGATTCCGTGGCGGTGCCTTACGTCACATTGATCAGACCGGTTTAAAAGCCTATGTTGAGCTTTGCGATCATTATGCTCACTTAGGTAAAGCCTATGAAGCAC
>JAAYRZ010000050.1 GCA_012518515.1 Alcaligenaceae bacterium | reverse complement strand
CTACGTCTGAAGCCTTGACGGAGCATATTGGCATAATAAAAACTGTCTACTACATCTGGCGGTACTACAATTTGAGAAATTGACTGCTTACCATGGAGGTAGCTACATTTGGTCGGTGGCGAAAGGTATAAATTAAAAAATTTAGTCATGGCTTTCGACGTGAGGCTTAGGTGATTTTAAGATAATGGCCGTTAAATGACAGGCGGCCGCTCGGCCAAAGACTAGTGCCGACTTCGTGACTGAGCGTGTGTAAATAGTACTCATAATCTGCTCTAGGAATTAGTGTAGCGCCTAAGCTTCTCAAGTAGTCAGATTCTTGCTGGCAATCAATTAACTTCACGCCTTGCTTGGCTAAGAAATTAACCGCATGACTAAAGGCGATACGAGAGGCTTGTGATACCTTGCTGAACATTGACTCACCACAAAAAATCTGACCTATGCTGACTCCGTAAAGGCCACCTACTAACTTGTCGTCTTGCCATGTTTCAAAGCTATGAGCTAAACCTTGTTGATGTAGTTCTGTGTAAGCGGTGATGATTTCTTCAGAAATCCAGTTGCCATCAAACTCCTGGCTACGTTGAACTGTTGCGCAAGCCCTAATCACGTCTTCAAAGCAGTGATTGATAGTGACCTGAAGTCGTGCGTTAGGGGCGTGCTCTTCGCGGATAATTTGTTTTAGTCTTTTTTTAAAGTTTTTTGAAATATGCAGTTCGCTTGGCTTGAGCACCATGCGTTCAGCTGGTGCCCACCAGAGTGTCAGTTCCTCATCAACGGGGCTACAAGGGTAATACCCTTGGTGATAAGCTCGCCAGATCAGCTTGGCAGTCACTGCGTGACTTACAGCGATTAGGCCGTCTGGATCTAGCAAAGCATAGCGACTTGGGGGAAGCTCACTTTGCTCATCAATTAAAAAAAGAGGGGTCATTATCAATCAAGGGTGTAATTAAATGGCCCGAAGTTGCCAGTTTTTAGAGCGCGCACATAATGTTCTAGGGTTGTTTGGATGCTTCTAAATGCCAAGTTGTCCCAAGGAATGTCTTCTATTTCGAAATACGCAGCTTCAAGGCTTTCTGAACCAGGGTCTAAATGGTCATTAGTCGCTTTGGCTAAATAATAAATATGTACTTGATTGGCGTGAGGTACATCAATGACAGTAAATAAATCACCGATTTCTACCTCGGCACCAGATTCTTCCAATGTCTCTCGCTTAGCACCAGTGATGCTGTCTTCAGCTAGCTCCATGAAACCGGCTGGAAAAGTCCAGGTGTCATAGCGTGGTTCAATCGCGCGTTTGCAGAGTAGGATTTTATTCTCGTAGACTGGAATAGAGCCGACGACAACGAGCGGGTTACGATAGTGTACTGCACCACACTCTAGGCACGTATCGCGCACCTGATTGTCTTCAGGGGGCACGATCTGACTAAGCTTTGAACCGCATTGGGTGCAAAACTTCTGCTTCACGGGAGCAGGGAAGAAAAAAGATACATCGTGTTTGTTCATGGTTTTACTTTAAGACGGTCTTGTTAATTGATTATCTCATCATACTTTTTACTACGACTTAGTTCAATTTTAAGGCCGTGGCTTCTTGTTTAAGTACTTGAGAGGCTTTATACATTTGCTTAATTGGGAAGCGCATACTAATGTACTCTTGGCCCGATTCGATGGGAGGAGGTTCCTCTTGGTTCTCAAAGGGTTTCAATGTGAGCATGTTATACACATAGTCGATGTTTTTTTCGAGTCCCTCAGGTATGTCATCAAATTGAACCATCAGCGGCACCATAGAGTTAATCTGACTGGCTAACGCATCTGCTTCCAGCAAAATACGGTTTAAGCGGATGATGTCCATTTGACGTTTATCAGGTTCGCTCATCATGCGGTTTAAGCTATCCGCAAACAGTGCATAAGCATCTTGCATCTTTTTGTGTGAGAACTGCATCTGAATAAAGGCTGGCTCAGTTGAGTCAATTAGTCGTTCTTCCTTGGGATGTTCTTGCAGTACACGGACATAAGCAACGGTGTCATGTAAATAATCATATAGGGCGTCAATGGTATTACTAACGTATTTGGGTAGTTGATCCTTTTCCCACCAAGGTAATAAGAAGCTAAAAATAAAGGTGATGACTGAGGCTATCAACGTATCCAGTGCGCGCTCGCCAACTAACCAGTAAAAGCCAGGAGTCAGGAAGTGGAAACCAATGAGGATGTATACAGTAATAAAAATCGAACCGACTCTGAAGTTCGTCTTGATGTAAGTATTACCAAGGATCATGGCAATAAACATCATTGTCATAATAACGAAGTTATTACTTGTAATGGCAAATAACCCGATCGTAATCAAGCAGCCGATGAGGGTGCCAATGAGGCGCCAACTAGTCCGTTGTTGGGTTAGGGTGAAGCCCGGTCGCATAATCAAGAGCACTGTGACGAGGATCCAGTTGGTATGATTACTCAAATTGTGATAAATGCTATCTTCTAAAGGTAATAAAAACAGGAGCGCGGTTCCTAACTGCACAAATAAAACGGCGGCTGTCACGCGTATGGCGTAGCGCACAATCGCAGATTTGACCCCGATCTTTAATTGATTGATGAGCCTTGATAGGGAGTAGTCGTTGGTCGATCGGAATTGGAGCAAGGAGGGGCTGATCGCTACAGCTTCTTTGGCATTAGCCGGTACCTTTTGGCCTAATTGCTTAGGGCTAGGTGGTCCTTGGAAATTTTTAACATAACGTAAGTTATTGCTGATTTCTTCAACATTAAAGTGAGTATTTCTAAGACGGCGATAAATTTGAATAATCAGGCTATAAATTTCAGGATCTTCTTGTTGCAGATTTTGTTTTCGAAATTGCTCGATTTCAAATTCCAGTGCCCGTAATTCAGCCTTAACACTACTACGATAGGATAAGGGCTCATTGCGTATCAGATCGGTTGCCGCATGGTTAAGGGTAGTACTGAGAATGACCAAGGTATCACGCATAAAGAGGAGCGCATCGTGCTCGCTCATTTTTTCACGTAAATACTGGTAATCGGTGTGAGTAGCAACCATGTTATCCATGATGGCAACCATACGATTAAAAATATTCCAGAGTCTAGCTCGCTGCTCATAGGTTCTTTGTTCGTCGCTATCGGGTAGGTGACGCAGGATCATGTCGCGTGCGGCTTGTTGAGTTTCAATCATACGTGATGTTTGATTGATGAGCTTATAGAAGCTCTTATCGAGGTCTCGCTCGACGTCATAAAGGCGTGCACGTGCCAACATATAGTTAGCAGTGGCATAGAGTGCGGTGGCGATAATTAATCGTTGCTCATATTTGCGAAAAAGATAGCTGATACTGACACTAAAAAACCAGTACGAGGTGCAGCCTAGGAAGGTTAGGGTGCTGTGCACCAGTGCTTGGTCAAAGGGTTTGACAAAGTTATGGTTCATCAGAATCGCTAATAATGCAGAGAAGCCGATGAGTGTTGCTGCTTTTCCATAAAAAGCGAGCAAGGTGTAAAAAAACACCAGTGCCGTCACTACAAGCCAAGAGATTTGGTGATAAGGTCCAACTAAATTGACTAAGAATGTGCCTGCACTACATAAAACGAGAGTAACTATCAGTTCATTGCTGCGCGCTCTTAGGCTATAAGCTGAAGGAGGATCCACAATGGACATGCATAGGACACCACTGACAAAGGCGACCCCATACTCATAATCTTCCAGAAAACCAAAAAATACGGCAATGGCGATAAATAAGCCAAAGGCCTTACGCACACCAAAGTATAGCTCTGGGCTGTGGAAGAACTTATTAATCGAATCGGTACTTATGTGCACTGTGCAATCACCTAATTCATTAGCGCAATTAAGAAAGTTACCATTATAAACTGTTATCAGCAATTTTTAAGCTTTGCGCTAAGGCATAGCAGGCTGTACTCATGTTTCGCTGGGCGAAAGTGAAAAATATGAACTGTGGTGTTTTGTCTAATAAAAACAATGATTATGGCTTATGTCATTGATTTTTTTAGTGCGATGGGCTAATGTTTTACATTGTGCCTTTTACATCATAAAAGGCACAGGTCTTATAGACGATAAATACTCAGTTATCCACTGAGTTTTGATGACAAGTTACACACTAGTCATGGTGCTATAGCCCTAAGTTAAGAAAAACATCTGTCGAGTATCACCACAAGTGATTTCGCAGACTCCGTTTCTGACTTTTATGCATTAATTATGCGATGTACAAGCCGCTGATGGCCTTGTTCGAGCTGTTTAGCTGTTGTAGGTGGCGATTCTCTGTGAGGGTCTAAGCGCTTCAATGGCTTTTCGGTTACGGCGAGAGTCAGTTAATCAGTTGTGTCATGTACTAGTTATGAAAGGAATATAAAAATGGAACAATTAACGGGCGCAGAGATTGTTGTGCGTTGCCTAGCCGAGCAGGGTGTTGAGCACATCTTCGGTTATCCAGGTGGCGCAGTACTATATATCTATGACGCTATTTTCAGTCAAAAAGAATTTAAGCACATTTTAGTGCGTCATGAGCAAGCAGCAGTTCATGCTGCGGATGCTTATTCCCGATCATCCAATAAAGTAGGTGTTGCTTTGGTAACCAGTGGTCCTGGTATTACTAATGCAGTAACCGGCCTTGCTACTGCTTATATGGACTCCATTCCGATGGTGGTGATTAGCGGTCAGGTTGGTACCTCGATGATTGGTGAGGATGCTTTCCAAGAGTGTGATGCAGTCGGTATCACTCGTCCTTGTGTCAAGCATAATTTCCTCGTACGTGATGTAAAAGACTTAGCAGAAACCATGCGCAAGGCTTTCCACATTGCACAGACTGGTCGTCCCGGACCGGTCTTAATCGATATACCTAAGGATGTCACGGTTAATACATGGCGTTATTCCCCTGCTAAAGAAGAGGTGAAGATGCGCTCATATAATCCGGTCATTAAGGGACATCAAGGACAAATCAAAAAAGCTGTTATGGCTTTGCGCTCAGCTTCACGTCCCATGGTTTACGCCGGTGGTGGGGTGATTTTGTCAGATGCTGCGGATGAACTAAAAGAGTTAGTCGATCTTCTTGGCGCTCCCTGCACGACAACATTAATGGCCCTAGGTGGTCTTAATGCTAGTCACCCGAACTATGTCGGTATGCCCGGCATGCACGGTACTTACGAAGCTAATATGTCCATGCAAAATAGCGATGTGCTGATTTGTGTGGGGGCGCGTTTCGATGATCGCGTTGTTGCTAATCCAAAGCATTTCGGTCAGGTACAACGTAAGATTATTCATATTGATGTAGATCCATCTTCTATTTCGAAGCGTGTACGCGCTGACTTGCCCATTGTGGGTAATGTCAAAGATGTATTACAAGAGATGAATACCCAGTTACGTGAGCTTAAGGCTAGTTCCGAGAGACCAGCTAAAAATATTGATGCTTGGTGGGAGCAGATCAAGCAGTGGCGCGCTCGTAAGAGTCTCGCTTATACCCAGACTGATGTGATTAAGCCGCAGTTTGTGGTGGAAAAGCTTTGGGAGGTGACTGGCGGAGAGGCTTTTGTAAGTTCTGACGTTGGTCAGCACCAGATGTTTGCAGCTCAGTATTATGGTTTTGAAAAGCCACGTCGTTGGCTTAACTCTGGTGGCTTAGGCACCATGGGTGTTGGTCTGCCTTATGCGATGGGAGCCCAGATGGCTAATCCAGACGGCATGTATGCTTGTATTACAGGCGAAGGCTCGATACAGATGAATATCCAGGAGTTAGCTACGTGTAAGCAGTATGGCTTTACGCCGAAGATTATTTGTCTTAATAACGGCTATCTCGGTATGGTTAGGCAGTGGCAAGAACTTGATTATGAGTCTCGCTACTCTGAGTCGTATATGGACTCTTTACCCGACTTTGTAAAATTGGCCGAAAGTTATGGCCATGTCGGTATTCAAGTAAGCAAAATTGCTGACGTTGAGCCGGCATTACGTGAGGCGTTTCTCGGTGAGCATAAAAAGCGTTTAGTCTTCCTTGACTTCCTGACGGATCCAGAGACCAATGTATGGCCGATGGTTAAGGCAGGTAAGGGATTAACTGAAATGTTAATTGACGGCGTTGATGCATAGGGGGAGCAGATGAAACACGTAATTTCAATTTTATTAGAAAACGAACCGGGTGCTTTATCCCGTGTTGTTGGTTTGTTCTCTGCTCGCGGTTATAACATTGAAACCCTGACAGTAGCGCCTACAGAGGATTCGAGCTTATCTCGCTTAACCATTATGACCAATGGCTCAGAAGAGGTTATTGAGCAAATCACCAAACACTTGAATCGTTTGGTTGATGTAGTCAAAGTAGTCGATCTGACAGAGGCACCTATGGTCGAGCGTGAACTTATGCTGATCAAGGTTCGAGCGGTCGGTAAGGAACGCGAAGAAGTCACTCGTCTGAGTGACATCTTCCGTGGTCGTATTGTCGATGTGACGGATAAGACCTTTACGATTGAGCTAACCGGAGTCCAGGAAAAGATTGAAGCCTTTATCGAAGCGATCGAGCCGGGGGCGATTTTAGAAACGGTGCGTAGTGGAGTCACCGGAGTAGGTCGCGGTAATCGCATTTTAAAAGTTTAATTATTTATTTTTAATATCAAGTAGTACTACGAATTTATTTTACAGAGGAAGTTATGAAAGTTTTTTACGACAAAGATTGTGATTTATCTTTAATCAAAGGCAAACAAGTTGCTGTTATCGGTTACGGTTCTCAGGGTCATGCTCATGCTTTAAACTTGCATGAGTCAGGTGTTAACGTGACTGTCGGTCTACGTAAAAATGGTGCTTCTTGGCAGAAGGCTGTTAACGCAGGTCTAAAAGTTGCTGAGGTAGCAGATGCAGTTAAAGATGCAGATGTAGTGATGATTCTTTTACCAGATGAAAGCATCGCTGAAGTCTATAAGAATCAAGTAGAGCCTAACATCAAGGCAGGTGCTGCTTTAGCTTTTGCGCATGGCTTTAACGTTCACTATGGTCAAGTTGCACCGCGTGCTGATATTGACGTCATCATGGTTGCTCCTAAGGCTCCAGGCCACACAGTTCGTAATACTTACCAAAATGGTGGTGGTGTACCTCACCTAGTTGCAGTTTATCAGGACGTATCAGGTGCCGCTCGTGATGTGGCTCTTTCTTACGCTAGCGCTAACGGTGGTGGTCGTGCTGGTATTATCGAAACAACTTTCCGTGAAGAAACTGAGACTGACTTATTCGGTGAGCAGGCAGTCCTATGTGGTGGTGCAGTTGAGTTAATTAAAGCGGGTTTTGAGACTTTAGTTGATGCCGGCTATGCGCCTGAAATGGCTTACTTCGAGTGCTTGCACGAGTTAAAGCTAATCGTGGACTTAATTTACGAAGGCGGCATTGCTAACATGAACTACTCTATCTCTAATAACGCAGAGTATGGTGAGTACGTTACTGGTCCTCGCATTGTTACTGAAGAAACAAAACAAGCTATGCGTGAGTGCTTGCACGATATTCAAACTGGTGAATACGCTAAGAGCTTCATCCTTGAGCACGCTGCTGGTGCACCTACCTTGATTTCTCGTCGTCGTATTAATGCCGAGTCTCAGATTGAGCAAGTAGGTAGCCAGTTACGTGCGATGATGCCTTGGATTGCTGCCAACAAAATGGTAGACCAGAGCAAAAACTAATCACGGTGCTATTTACTGTATTAGGTACCGGTAGCGCTTCTCAGTTACCGGTATATAACTGTCAGTGCCTCGCTTGCGAGCGGGCACGGACAGATAGTAGTTTTATTAGACGTCCCGCCAGTGCTATGTTGCAAATTGGTCGGGACGTTTATTTATTTGATGGCGGTTTGATGGATTTGCGTGAGCGCTTTCCTATGCCTGCTTCTGAGGACGAACGTAGTCCTCGACTTAAAGCTATTTTCCAAACTCACTATCATGCCGATCACGCACAGGGACTCTTAAGTCTGCGTTGGGGGGTCAATATGACCCTACCGGTATATGGCCCTGTGGATAAAGAGGGCTTTGCCGATCTTTATAGAAACCCTGGTGTTCTGGATTTTTCTCATACTTTACAGCCTTTTCAACGTCTTAGTTTGAATGTCGAAAATACATCGGATGTTGAGGTAACAGCTTTACCGTTAGAGCACTCAAGACCAACTCTGGGTTATTTGATTGAGGTCACTCAGGGTAAGGCATTAGCTTATTTAACAGACACTAAGGGCTTGTCATCGCGGGTAATTGAATTATTGCGTGAGCGTGAAGTAGACTATCTTTTAATTGATTGTAGTTATCCACCGGGTGTTGAGAGCAAGGGACATAATACCCTTGATGAGGCCTTAGATTTAGTATCCAAAGTGCAGGCTAAAGCCTTCTATTTAACTCACATTGACCATAGCCTAGATAGTTATTTAATAAAAAATCCCGAGCAACTGACACATGGTGTGCAATTAGCTCGGGATGGTATGTGCTTTGAGTTGATTTAATTAACTTAATAAGTTGAGTAAATCAGTACAGCTCATATTTAGGCACCATAAACACGGTAGCGTGCATCTGCATCCAT
>JAAYRZ010000235.1 GCA_012518515.1 Alcaligenaceae bacterium | reverse complement strand
TCTAGCAGAGCAATGATGACAATTTGATTGCTGTATTATTACAAAATCGTGACGCATGAATGATTTATATCCAAACACAGTCATTACCCAAAATTCATAACATTTCAACCTGAAGCTATCACCAAAGTATGGACGGCTTATAATTACGCTTTAGATGAAAAAAAGATGATGAATAATAGCTCCCTGAAAAAAAACACGCCCTCAGCCGATCTGCTGCTCAGTGATTTTGACTACGAATTACCTGAAGAATTAATTGCTCAAAGCCCTGCCGAACAGCGTAATAAGAGTCGCTTATTACGCGTCGACGCGCAGGGTCAATGCCATGATCATCAGTTCACTGATTTACTAGAGTTTTTAAAACCAAATGATTTATTGGTTTTTAATAACACCAAGGTAATTAAGGCGCGCTTATATGGGCAGAAAAATACCGGTGGTAAAGTAGAACTACTGATTGAGCGTTTACTTGACGATAATCGTGCACTAGCTCATATCAGAGCTAGTAAAGCACCAAAACTTGCTACGACCTTACACTTTGCTGATGACACCTTCAGTGCAGAAGTTGTAGGTCGGGAAGATGCGCTGTTTGAGTTAGTGTTTTCTGAGACCTTGCTACCCTTACTTGAAAAGCATGGGCAAACACCTTTACCACCTTATATTACTCATACGCCTGATAGCGAAGATGACAAACGCTACCAAACCGTTTATGCTAAAACTCCCGGTGCTGTTGCAGCCCCGACCGCTGGTTTGCATTTTGATGATGAGCTATTACAGCAACTGAAGGACAAGCAAGTTAATACGGCCTTTGTCACCTTACATGTAGGCGCAGGGACCTTTCAGCCCGTACGTGTTGATAGCATCAAGGATCATGTGATGCATGCTGAGTGGTATGAAGTTGAACCTGCAGTAGTTGAGGCTATCAAGCAAACACGAGCAGCAGGAGGTCGAGTTATCGCGGTTGGCACTACCAGCGTGCGGGCCCTAGAATCTGCTGCTTTTTTTGGTGGTACGATTGATAACTTACGCTGCCCTATTGCGCATCAAGGGGATACACGCTTATTTATTACACCTGGCTATGAGTTCCAAGTGGTGGATGCATTAATCACTAACTTCCACCTTCCCCAATCCACTCTTCTAATGTTGGTTGCCGCATTGATGGGATTGGAAAACATGAAAAACACCTATCAACATGCCATCACCAATGCTTATCGCTTTTTTAGCTATGGTGACTCCATGTTTATCGACCGATAGCACTTAATTAATTTAAATTTATAATCACAATGTCCGCTCTAAAATTCACGCTACTTAATACTCAAGGTAAAGCCAGACGCGCAAGCCTAGAGCTTAATCATGGTACGGTACAAACGCCAATGTTCATGCCTGTAGGCACTTACGGCTCAGTCAAAGCCATGCTACCCCATGAGCTTGAAGAGGTTGGCTCTCAAGTCATTCTTGGCAATACCTTTCACTTATGGTTACGCCCCGGCACTGAAATCATCAAGAAGTTTGGTGGTCTCCATGACTTTATGCAATGGCACAAGCCTATACTCACTGACTCCGGCGGCTTCCAGGTATTTAGCCTAAGCAACCTGCGCAGCAAACTGACTGAGGAAGGGGTACGTTTTTCATCACCGATTAATGGTGAAAAGCTTTTTCTAGACCCAGAAGAGTCCATGCGGATTCAGACCGATCTAAATTCAGATATTGCCATGGTACTAGATGAGTGTACGCCTTATATGATTGATGGCCGCCCCGCCACTCACGAAGAAGCAGCCCGCTCTATGCGTTTGTCACTGCGTTGGGCTAAACGTTCTAAAAACGCTTTTAATGAACTCGAAAACCCCAATGCTCTCTTCGGCATTGTTCAGGGTGGCATGTTTGAGGACCTTCGTGAAGAGTCTTTAGCGGGTTTGGTCGATATCGGTTTTCATGGTTATGCCATTGGTGGTTTGTCCGTAGGAGAACCTAAAGAAGACATGATGCGCGTCCTCAATCACTTAGCTCACAAATTACCAGAAAATGCGCCACGCTATTTGATGGGGGTGGGCACACCAGAAGATTTAGTCTACGCTGTCTCTCAGGGAGTCGACATGTTCGACTGTGTGATGCCTACACGCAACGCCCGTAACGGCTGGCTATTTACACGCTTCGGTGACATTAAAATTCGTAATGCACGTTACAAGGATGATACCAAGCCACTAGACCCTAGTTGCACTTGTCACAGCTGCCAGCATTTCTCACGAGCATATTTAAATCACCTGCACCGTGCAAATGAAATTACCGGTGCACGCTTAAATACCTTGCATAATTTGCATTTTTACCTGACACTCATGAAGGAGATGCGCGAAGCCCTCGAACAAAACCGATTTGAGGAGTGGCAAGAGCAATTCCACAAAGATCGTGCAAAAGGTATTGAATAAAGCCAGAAAAGGCTACAATGATCGGTTAAAATTTTATTTTTTACAACATTTAAAAAAGTTTCTTAACTAAAAAAGAAATTTGGAGAGTTTTATGAACTTCGTCGATTTACTAGGTGTTTCATTAGCCCAACAAGAGAGCGCCGGCATTATGGGTTTTTTACCAATTATTTTAATGTTCGTGGTGCTGTATTTCTTGATGATCCGTCCACAGATGAAGCGTCAAAAAGAGCACAAAAACATGGTAGAAAACTTAACTGTCGGCAGCGAAGTTGTTACTGCTGGTGGTATGGTTGGTCGCATCACACGTATCACGGACTCAGGCTATCTCGCACTTGAAGTTGCTGATTTAGCTTCTAAGCCGGTAGAGATTATGGTTCAACGCCAGGCAGTGACGGCTGTTTTACCTAAAGACACCATCAGAAGTCTGTAATCCTCTATTTTATCCAGTCACCGAGATTCATCTATTATCGGTGACTGTACTCCTCACAAAAAACTCTAAAGACATTCGGCATGAATCGTTACCCTATATGGAAAAATCTCATTGTCCTGGTGGCACTAATACTAGGCATACTGTATACCCTACCTAACTTTTTCGGTGAATCCCCAGCGATTCAAGTCACTAGCACTAATGTGACTCGCAAGGTTGATGAAAATACCCTCAGACAGGTTGAAAGTTTACTTCAGCGTGAGCAAATCCCTTATACAGGTGCATATTACTCAGTCAATAACTCCATTGGTAATGTCCGCGTCCGCTTCGAGTCGCCCGACATTCAGTTAAGAGCTAAAGACACGATTGAAAAAGCCCTAATTAATAATCCGGAAGAACCTGAATATACGGTTGCTCTTAACCTCCTATCTGACTCTCCCGACTGGTTAACTGCGATTAATGCCCGCCCCATGTTCTTGGGTCTAGACCTACGCGGTGGCGTACACTTCCTCCTCCAGGTGGATATGGATGGCGCTTTAGAGTCTCGCTATGACACCCTAAGCAATGATGTCCGCAACAATTTACGGACACGTGACATAGAATCACTGCAAGTAAGCCGAGAAGGCTCCTCTATTCAGGCTATGTTCTCTACTGCCACTGAGCGCGATCAAGCGTTGAGTCAATTGCGTGGCATGATGCCAGAGCTTAGCTTCAACACTCAGGATCGAGGCGATCAATACCTCCTAATCGGTGAGATTAACGAATCCGAGATTGTCCGTATTCAGGAAACCGCACTAAGACAAAACATCATCACCCTACATAATCGTATTAATGAATTGGGTGTTGCTGAACCGGTTATCCAACAACAAGGTAACGACCGTATCGTTGTTCAGTTGCCAGGTATTCAGGATGTAGCGCGTGCCAAAGAAATTCTTGGCCGTACCGCCACTCTACAGCTACGCTTAGTTGAAGACTCACCATCGGCAATGGCAGCGATTGCTTCAGGCACCGTTCCTTTCGGCATGGAAGCCTTCCAAGACACTAATGGTCAAACTATTTTATTACGTCGCCAGGTTCTCTTAACTGGTGAAAACTTACAAGATGCGCGCGCAGGCCGCAACCCACAAACTCAGCAACCCACCGTTAACTTGAGTTTGGATGATAACGGCGCCCGTATTTTCCGTGAAACCACACGCAATAACATCGGCAAACGCATCGCCATCGTGTTATTTGAAAACAACCGTGGTCAAGTAGTCACAGCGCCTGTGATTCGCTCTGAGATTCCTAACGGTCAAGTTGAGATTTCAGGCTCTATGAGTCTACCTGAAGCAGCGGATACTGCCCTCTTACTAAGAGCCGGTTCATTAGCCGCTCCTATGTCGATTATTGAAGAGCGCACCATTGGTCCGAGCCTAGGTGCTGAAAATATTGAAAAAGGTTTTAACTCTACCCTCTGGGGTTTTGTAGCCATCGCCATTTTCATGATTATTTACTACCATTTATTTGGTATCTTCTCAACCTTGGGCTTAGTCTTTAACCTCGTTTTATTACTTTCCTTGTTGTCAGTACTGCAAGCTACCCTAACCTTACCTGGTATCGCGGCTATTGCGTTAACCCTCGGTATGGCAATTGACGCTAACGTACTGATTAATGAACGGATTCGAGAGGAATTACGTGGTGGCGCCACGCCACAGCAAGCCATCAACACTGGCTTCGATAGAGCGTGGGGTACGATTTTTGACTCCAACCTGACCTCCTTAATCGTCGGTATTGCTTTATTGGCATTTAGTGGTCCTGGTCCGATTCGTGGTTTTGCCATTGTGCATTGTCTAGGTATTTTGACCTCAATGTTCTCCTCCGTTGTCGGTGTACGTGCTCTGGTTAACTTATGGTACGGTGGTCGCAGAGGCCTAAAAACCTTAGCCATTGGTACTATTTGGCGTCCTGACGCTGAGGAAGCAGCTAAATCTAAAAACAAACGCTCTAAGACTCAGAAAGTTGAGACTTCGGCAAAAGAAAGTTAAATTGAGACGCACTAAAAAGGTTTATTAATTATGGAATTTTTTCGTATACGTCGAACCATCCCGTTCATGAAT
>JAAYRZ010000234.1 GCA_012518515.1 Alcaligenaceae bacterium | reverse complement strand
TAAATTTTATCCGTAGAGTTTAAAATCCTGGTATTTATACCACTGCGGAGTGGTAGTTCAGTTGGTTAGAATACCGGCCTGTCACGCCGGGGGTCGCGGGTTCGAGTCCCGTCCACTCCGCCAAAAGACATACCGCAATTAAGCCCACATAGATTTTTCTATATGGGCTTTAATTTTATCTACTCCTAGATCTCTTACCTGCCTTGACTCTACCACAGAGTAAGGGCAGCAGCTAAAACTTCTCACTGCCCCCCACTCACAAGCTATAACAAGGCATCAGCGATTATCACTGAACCGATATAAGATCCTGTGAAAACTAGTATTGCAATAATGGCAATTTTAATACCGGATCTTTTAAACAACTTCACTTCTGACTGTGAAATAGCAAAACCTGCATAAGCTAAAGCTGGACTAATCATCGATAACAATCCTAGCTGATTAGTCGCTTCAATCACATAGCTATCCATTGGCATAAAAGGCAAAGCTGCAAAAATAGCCACAATAGAGATCCAAGCAATACTCGGAATATTAATTGGAAGCACCTGCTTAATCAATATACCAAGATAGCAACAAATCAAGAGTATGATCATGCCTGGTAAGGCAGTTAGAGGATTAACACCTGTACCCACCCAGTTTACAATCAGAATAGTAATCGCTGAAAAACTGACTCCAATCAAAGTCTGACCTAAAGTCAACTTAGTTTCTTCAACATCATCCAACCCCGCCAAGTCCTCTTCTTTAACCACCACTTTAGAGGACGTTTCAACAGATGAGGATTTATTAGCCTCCTTTCTTCCTCGCAGCTTGGAACAAACTTTGTACATCCATTCAGCCAGAGGTAAGGCAACAAAAATAGATAAAAACAACCCAGTACCATAGGTTAGTAGATTACTACTAGCCGCAAATGCAATAATCTCATCCTTATGCTCAGGCAATAACTCTGATAATGATGCCGAACACGCCCCCATCATACTGCCCGAGCCCACGCCACACGCCATAGCCAAAGCACGAATATCAAATACATCCCAAGAAGCAATTAAACTAGGCACAATAGAAAAATAGACCGCACCAAATAAAGTACCCATCACATACACCCCCATGACCCCTATCCCTTCAGGTGTCTTGAGACCATAGCGATCAGCAATCAAGGCAATATTAGGCTCTCTAGCAATTGAGTGCGCAGCACCGATTGACTCTCGACCCATTCCGAAAAGCAATACGGCCACTGGTAGCGCAAAAAACACAGTTCCAACATTACCCAACTCTTGCAGGATGAGTGACGGGCCTGCCGCAATAATCTCATTAATATTGGGCCCAATACCAACTGCAAATTTTGCGATAAAAGGCATCAAGAAAATTAAGATCCACTGTGTGGAAATTTTATTTCCTTCTTTACCAATAAAGCGTCCTAAAGGAGGAACAATATTCGGATTAAAAAACACAGAAAATACAAAGGCATACAATAACGGCAGAAGCAATACAGTACCGATACCGATATCAAAACGAGCAATCCCGATAAGCTCAGCTAGACACACCAACACTAGTGCCAGCAGATGAATTCGCCAGTTAAACAACTGCTTTAAAGTGGCTCTCATAAAGTAACTCCTAATTGCTCTACTAAACTGACCCATATACGAATCCCTATCTCTAAGGCATCGTCATTAAAGTCATAATAAGGATTATGCAGTGGTGCAGAAGGCTTCTCACCACTCGGGTCATCCACCCCTAACCAAATATAGGCCCCCGCCTTCTCTCGCAACATAAATGAAAAATCCTCAGAAGCCATACTAGGCAACACTCCTTCAAACACTCGCTCCTGACCGAATACCTGAGCAACAATAGAACGCACCTTTTGCGCACGTTCCGGCGTATTGATGGTGGCAGGATAACCATCTTGATAATCAATACTCCCTTTAACCTCACGCAATAAAGGAAGCGATTCGACCGCCTTGATTAATTGCTGCTTAACCTCAAGCCGAACAGACTCATTAAGCGCTCTAACTGTCCCTTTAAGTTGCACTTTCTCAGGAATGATGTTGTAAGTCTCACCACCACTAATTTGTGTCACACTAAGAACTGCCGCATCGTGCGCTGACACACGACGCGAAATTATCGACTGCAAATGCTGTACCAGTTCAGCCGCAGCAACAATCGGGTCACGTGTCTTTTCAGGAATTGCCGCATGACCACCATGCCCTACCAGCTCAATATCAAAAATATCAAATGAGGCCATCATGGCCTCATCATTAACACAGATATCTCCTAAAGGACGTCCCGGCCAATTATGCATACCATAAACCTGGTCAATACTGAATCGTTCAAATAATCCGTCCTCAACCATGGCACGACCACCACCTAAATTTTCTTCTGCTGGTTGAAAAATAAAATACACCGTACCATCAAACTTTCCGTGCTGACTTAGATACTTAGCTGCGCCTAACAGCATGGCTGTATGCCCATCATGACCACAAGCATGCATGGAACCGACATGAGTCGAGCGATACTCTACCTCCCCAAGCTCCACTAGCGGCAAGGCATCCATATCTGCACGTAAGCCGATGCTTCGCGCACTAGTACCGCGTTTTAATACACCGACCACACCCGTTTTAGCAATGCCACGATGCACCTCAATCCCAAGCTCACTTAGTGTCTTAGCGATAAACTCACTCGTATGATGCTCTTCAAAGCCCAATTCAGGATGAGCATGCAGATGACGCCTCCAGGCTGTTACCTGCTCAAGCATTTCTTTAGTAATTTTCATAAACTTCTCCATCTAATTCACCTTTGAATGATATCTCAAAAAGCTACCCAAGAAACCCTTATCTTCATCCTATTAACATAGCGAATCTATAACTCTGTTTTTCTCATATCTCATTTTTGATGCAAAAAATTAAGACCAGTAGATAAAACGACTAAAAAACAACAATTAAAACAAAAAAACAACAAAATACCACCACACTCACAACTTCACTTGCAAACTTTAAAAAAGATAGATATACTTATTCTTCTTAGCTTCTGGTCCCCATCGTCTAGAGGCCTAGGACACTGCCCTTTCACGGCGGCAACCGGGGTTCGAATCCCCGTGGGGACGCCAGGCTTTTAAATTTTATCCGTAGAGTTTAAAATCCTGGTATTTATACCACTG